>NZ_JASJWL010000006.1:0-129423 GCF_035019225.1 Pseudomonas sp. CCC4.1
CCCCCCCCCCCCCCCCCCCCCCCCCCCCCCCCCCCCCCCCCCCTTTTTTTTTTCACCCACAACCCGGCAACCCCGATGTGTATAAGAGACAGGCCCAGGCCGAGCTTTTTATTGCACCCAAGGCCGCCCCGCCCACACCGCCGACTGCAGCACAGGTGGGCCAGTCAGTTTTTTGCAACCCGGCACAGCCCGTTAATACGCCGGTGAGAACAACCAGAGGTACTGCTGTTCTTATGATGCTCATAAAAGGGTCTCTCATGAGGGTCGGCGTTTGGCCGATGCAAGGCAAAGTAAAGACTGCGCTCAGGGTATGCGCCAGCAAAGTGACAGTAGCGGCAACAGCCCACTAGGCCGCGCGGCTTGCGCAGGCTAGTCTTGGACGCTCTAAGTGAGGACCTTCGATGACGCCCGGTATTTCTACACGTACACCCCAGCAAGCGCTGGCGGCCTTGCTGGATCGTTATGCGCCACAACGCCTGCTCGTGGTCGGGGCCAGCAGTTTCCCGGCACTGGCCGCCTTCGAGGCTGCGCACCCCGGCGCGCAGGTGGCCCGAGCAGCGCCTGGCCCGTTGCCCGAAGACCTGGCAGCGCAACGCTTTGACCTGGCACTGGTGATCGACTGCCTGGAGCACCTGCCCAAAAACAGCGGGCTGCAATTGCTGGGCGGCATTCGCAACCTCAATGCCAGTCGCATTGCCGTGCTGGCGGATCTCACAGCCTGCAATTGGAAAGAAACCGACTTTTACGCCCTTGCTTTACAAAGCAATGAGAGGTTTCAGCGTGACGAGCAAGTCCTGACGCTCTTTACTTACGACTTGCGCGAATACAAACAAGTACCCGACTGGCTAAACGCCAGGTTTTGGGCAAACCCGGAAAACTTTGGCAAGTATTGGTGGTAACCCGATGAGCACATCCATTTGCCCCTGCGGCAGCGGCAACCTGCTGGAAGCCTGCTGCGGGCACTATCATGACGGCCACCCGGCCCCGAGCGCCGAAACCCTGATGCGCTCACGCTACAGCGCCTATGTATTGGGGCTTGTCGACTACCTGGTCAGCACCACCCTGCCTGTGCAGCAAGCCGGGCTGGATCGCCAGTCCATTGCCGACTGGAGCGCGCAGAGCACCTGGCTGGGCTTGACCGTTGAAAGCAGCGAAGTGTTCGGCGGCCAACCGGAACACGCCTTTGTGACCTTTACTGCACGCTGGCACGACGCCAATGGTGAGCACAGCCACCGCGAGCGCTCATCCTTTGTGCAAAGCGCCGGGCACTGGTACTTCATCGACCCCACCGTACCGCTCAAGGTCGGGCGCAACGACGCTTGCCCATGCGCCAGCGGGCTGAAGTTCAAAAAATGCTGTGCCGGTTTTTTCGGTCAATAGGCTGGACTCTGAGGGTTAAACAATGGACGTGCGGGCCCGAACAATAAAAACAATCGCCCTGGCCATGCTGCTGATGGTATCGGGATGCACCTCCTGGTTCGACTCAGGCGACAAGGACCCGGACGTGCATCTGGAAAAAGTCGAACTGGTGCAGGCCAAGCTGCTGGAGCAGCGCTTCAGGCTGCATTTTCGGGTCGACAACCCCAATGACTCGACACTGACCGTACGCGGCCTGAGCTATGCCGTGTATCTGGGCACCATCAAGCTGACCGAAGGTGAGAACGAACACTGGTTCAGCGTGCAACCCAACAGCAGCGCCATGTACGTGATACCGGTGCGTACCAACCTCTGGCCGCAGGTGCGCCCGCTGGTCAATTTGCTTGAAACACCCGACCAGCCCATCCCCTACCGACTCGAGGGCACACTGCAAACCGGGCTGTTCTACGGTTACGACGTGCACCTGACGCGCAAAGGCGAGATAATCCCCGGCGATTTTATTCCAGAGTGATTGAGCAATGACCCAACAACCCCACGTTCATGGCCCCGACTGCAACCACGATCATGATCATGGCCACACCCATGACCACGATCACGGTCATGTACATGGCCCGCATTGCGGCCATGCACCTCAAGAGCCTGTGCGCAACGAGCTGAAAGACGTTGGCCGCAACGATCCCTGCCCGTGCGGCAGCAGCAAGAAATTCAAGAAGTGCCACGGCGCCTGATCCCTCGGGACGCTTTGCAAACGCCGCACAGGATCCAGTGTCCTGTGCGGCGTTTGTGTTTTTGCTTTATGAAAAAGTGCGTCACAAACCATGACCTGCTTTCATCCGACGCGCTTTTGGGGGTAAAACTGACAGCCCACAGTCGATGACCGCCTCTGATGGTCGTCAGGTGCTGGGTGAACATTCCCTTCTGGAGCCCTTCATGATCGATCTTTATTACTGGACCACTCCCAACGGCCACAAAGTCTCATTGTTTCTTGAAGAAGCTGGCCTGCCCTACAAGGTTCATCCGATCAATATCGGCAAGAATGAACAGTTTGCTCCGGACTTTTTGAAGATAGCCCCGAATAACCGCATCCCGGCCATTGTTGATCAGGCACCGGCCGACGGTGGCGAGCCACTGTCCTTGTTCGAGTCCGGCGCGATCCTGCTGTACCTCGCGGAAAAAACCGGGCAATTTTTACCAAAGGACCTGCGCGGCCGGCAAATGGCCCTGCAATGGCTGTTCTGGCAAATGGGTGGCCTGGGGCCAATGGCCGGGCAAAATCATCACTTCAACCGCTTCGCACCGGAAAAAATCCCGTATGCGATCAAACGCTACACCGAAGAGACGGCCCGTTTGTATCGCGTATTGAACAAACAGCTGGAAGGCCGCGAGTTTGTTGCGGGTGACGAATACAGCATCGCCGACATGGCGATTTACCCGTGGATCGTGCCCCATGAATGGCAGGGGCAGAACCTGGATGATTTCCCGGCCCTGAAGGCCTGGTTCCAGCGAGTCAAGGCGCGCCCGGCTACAGAACGTGCCTACGCACTGGTGGATAAAATCAACCCGCCGAAGTAGTGCATATAGCGCTTGCACGGTGTCATCGGCCTCACTAACGTAGCGGCTTTCGATGACACCACCCCCGCAGGAGCTTTGCCATGGCCTCGCCAGCCTTTACTTCTTTACTACCCCGGTTCGGCGTTGCCGCGGCAATGGTCAGCCTGCTGGGCCTGGCCGGTTGCCAGATAAACAACCATGCCACTGAAAGCCTGGTGCCAGCCTCTGGCGTGCAACCGCTCAAGGGCCTTGCGCAGAACGTGTCGGTACGCCGCAACATCCAGGGCATGCCGCTGATCGAAAGCAGCAGCTTCCATGACGCCCTGTTCACCCTGGGTTATGTGCATGCCGGTGACCGAATCAGCCAGATGGTGCGTTTGCGCTTGCTGGCCCAAGGCCGCTTGGCCGAGCTCAACGGCGTTGATGCACTGGAAAGCGACCGGTTGATGCGCACCGTCAATCTGAAAAAGAACGCTGACGAGCTTTATAAAAGCGCTTCACCGCGACTTAAAAAGTTTTTCGAAGTCTACGCTCGCGGAGTCAACGCCTACCTGTTCCGCTACCGCGACAAATTGCCGGCCGATCTGGCGCAGGCCAGCTACAAGGTCGAGTACTGGAAACCCGAGGACTCGGCGCTGATTTTCAGCCTGTTGAACTTCGGCATGTCGGTCAACCTGCAAGAAGAACTCAACGCCCTGGCCCTTACGCAAAAAGTCGGCACCGACAAACTGCCCTGGCTGATGCCAACCTATCCCAACGAAGCCCTGCCCAGCAGCGAAGCCGACAAGCTCAAGGGCCTGGCCCTGGGCAGCCAGTTGCAAGGCTTGAGCGGCGTGTCCCAGGCCCTTGAACAGGTGAAGCAACTGAGCCTGCCAGGTGTCACGGCATCCAGCGACTGGGCCATTGGCCCGCAGCGCAGCCGCAGTGGCAAGAGCCTGCTGGCCAACGATATCCATCAACCCATAGGCGTGCCTTCGGCCTGGAACTACGTGCAGATTCGCGCCCCCAAATACCAGGCTGCCGGGGCAACCATTGCGGGCTTGCCGACCCTGTTTGCCGGGTTCAACGGCAAGGTGGCATGGGGTATGAGCATGGCCATGGGCGACAACCAGGATGTGTTCCTGGAGAAGCTCAAACGCCAGGGCAGCAGCCTGTACTACATGGCGAACGGCAAGTGGCTACCGGCGACGGTGCGCAACGAAACCTTTTTCGTCAAAGGTCAGCGTCCGATTCGCGAAGTGATTTACGAAACCCGCCACGGGCCTTTGCTCAACAGCACCCTGGGCAGCCCCAATGCCCTGAACAGTAGCCTGGGCCTTGCCCTGCAAACCCCGGACTTGCAGGGCGACAAAACCCTCGACGCATTTTTTGACCTGTCCCGTGCCCAGAACAGCGAAAAAGCCTCGGATGCCAGCCGTGAAATCCGCGCTGTGGCGCTGAACCTGCTGTATGCCGACGCCAACCATATCGGCTGGCAAGTGACCGGGCTCTACCCCAACCGCCGTGAAGGCCTTGGCCTGTTCCCGTCGCCGGGCTGGGATGGCCGCTACGATTGGGAAGGTTACGCCGACCCGATGCTGCACCCCTACGACCAGGACCCGACCCAGGGCTGGCTGGGTACCGCCAACCAGCGTACGGCCGCCTATGGCTACGGCATGCAACTGTCCAACTCGTGGCTGTCACCTGAGCGCAGCGAACGCCTTGCGCAACTGGCAGGCAGTGGCAAACAGGACGCCCGCAGCATGATAGCCATGCAGTACGACCAGACCACGCTGTTCGCAGCCAAGCTGAAAACCATGTTCAGCGCCCCCGGCATGGCACAGCCTCTGAAACAGGCGATCGCGGCATTGCCCGCGCCAGAACAGGCCAAAGCCCGTGAAGCTCTTGGCCGGCTGATGGCATTTGACGGCAAGCTCGGCGCCAACTCGGCCGATGCGGCAGTGTACGAACTGTTTTTGCAGGAAAGCACCCGGCAGATCTTCCTGGATGAACTGGGCCCCGAGAACAGCGCCAGCTGGCAGGCATTTGTGGCCAATAGCAACCTGTCTTACCCGGCGGTAGCCGATCACTTGCTGGGCCGCGAAGACAGTCCTTTCTGGGACGATAGCCGCACCACGCAAAAAGAAGACAAACCGGCCATTCTGGCCCGCAGCCTGGCCGGGGCGATCAGCATCGGTGACAGCCTGATGGGCAACGATCACAAAGCATGGCAGTGGGGCAAGCTGCATCAGTACGTATGGCGCAATGCCAACGGCCAGACTGTTCGCGCCCCCGTTATGGCAGGCGGCGATCATACGACCCTCAATACGGCGGCCTACCACCTCGCGGGCGCAAACTTCGAGGTGACGCAGATACCGGCCATGCGCATGATCATCGACTTCGGCCAGGTCGAACCGATGATGGCGCAAAACAGCACCGGGCAATCGAGTAACCCGGCCAGCCCGCACTACACCGACGGTATCGATCCGTGGCTCAAAGGGCAGTACATCAGCTTCCCGATGCAGCCGCAGAACTTCGACAAGACCTACGGCAAGACCCGTCTGACCCTGGTTCCGGGCAAGTAACCGAGAGCCACAGCCTGCCCTCTCATGCACAAAGCCGGGAGAGGGCATATGCTGAGTAAAAGGTGCAATTTTTCATTTGTATGTCGCCCATAATATGCTTCGATTGGGGCGACTGGCACAGCGCTACTGTCTGGCCATCTGAACTTGGCTCACAAGGACGTCTCCATGCAGCGACATCAAATTCATCCTTTGCTGGCACCTGTCCCGGGCACTGAACGGCTTATTCACAGTTTTCATTACGGGCCTGCCCAGCCCCGAGGCAAGATCTATATCCAGGCCTCACTGCATGCGGATGAATTGCCCGGGATGCTGGTCGCCTGGCACCTCAAGCAGCGCCTTGCAGAGCTTGAGGCGGCGGGACGGTTGCTCTTTGAGATAGTCGTGGTACCAGTGGCCAACCCGGCTGGCCTTGAGCAGGTCTTGATGGATATCCCGCTGGGGCGTTACGAGCTGCAAAGCGGGCAGAACTTCAATCGTAACTTCCTGGACCTGAGCACGCAGATTGGTGATGAGCTTGAAGGCCAGCTCAGCGATGATCCCGCACAGAACCTGCAATTAATCCGCCGTCGCTTGCGCGAACTGCTGTCAGCGCAAGTGCCGACAACGCAGTTGCACTCCCAGCGCCTGACCCTGCAAACGCTGGCCTGCGATGCCGATATGGTGCTGGACCTGCACTGCGACTATGAGGCCGTACCCCACCTGTACACCACGCCTGAAGCCTGGCCGCAGGTCGAACCGCTGGCGCGCCACCTCGGCGCTCAAGCCAGCCTGCTGGCAACGGACTCCGGCGGGTTGTCGTTCGATGAGTGCTTCACCCTGCTGTGGTGGCAACTACAGCAGCGTTTCGGTCATTGCTATGCGATTCCCCAGGGCAGCTTTTCCGTAACCCTGGAATTACGCGGCCTGGCAGATGTGAACCACAGCCATGCAGGGCACGACTGCCAGGCGCTGATTGATTATCTGATCGATTTTGGCGCGATTGACGGAGAATCCGTGCCTTTGCCACCCCTTCTCTACCCCGCCACCCCTTTGGCCGGCGTAGAGCCCGTGGCAACACCGGCAGGCGGGCTGCTGGTGTTCAATGCCAGGCCGGGGGAGTATCTGTGCGCTGGCCAGTTGATTGCCGAGATCATTGACCCCATCAGCGACAAGCTCACACCGGTTTACTGCGCCAGCGCAGGTTTGCTGTATGCCCGCTCTCAGCGGCGAATGGCCACCGCAGGCATGGTGATTGCCCACGTGGCAGGCCGCGAAGCCTATCGTAGCGGTTATCTGCTATCGCCTTGAGCCACTACCGGATCAGGCAACCGGCGCAGGCGGAGGCTCGTCAGGCAGCGTTGGCACGCCCGGTTCGGGCTCGATCGGTTGCGGGCTGTCCGGGTCAGGCTGGCCGGGGATGCCACCTGCATGCAGCTGTGGAAAGGCCAGCAGAGACCAGGCCAGCAGCCCGACCTGATTGGGCTCGAGGTTTGCCAGTTGGGCGCGGATACTCGGATCAATCTTCATAAGGCACTCCTGAGCGATGATCCGGCTCGCTGGATGCGTAACCGGAAATACACTCAATAGAGTGCATTTGCGCTCAAGAATTCCCTCTGTTCGTCAGGTGCGAGGCAAGGTCACGCCGCGCTGGCCCTGATACTTGCCGCCACGGTCCTTGTACGACACTTCACACTCTTCGTCAGATTCGAAGAACAGCATTTGTGCCACGCCTTCATTGGCGTAGATCTTGGCCGGCAATGTCGTGGTGTTGGAAAACTCCAGGGTCACATGACCTTCCCACTCGGGCTCAAGTGGCGTCACGTTAACGATGATGCCGCAACGCGCGTAGGTACTTTTACCCAGGCAGATGGTCAGCACATTGCGCGGAATACGGAAGTACTCAACGGTGCGTGCCAGGGCGAAGGAGTTGGGCGGGATGATGCAAACGTCGCTGGTGACATCGACAAAGCTGCCCGCGTCGAAATTTTTTGGATCAACGGTCGCCGAGTTGATATTGGTGAAGACCTTGAACTCGTTTGCGCAACGAACGTCATAGCCGTAGCTCGAAACGCCGTAGGAGATCAGACGGTTCTCGCCTTCTTCACGCACCTGACGCTCGACGAAAGGTTCGATCATGCCGTGCTCTTGCGCCATGCGGCGAATCCACTTGTCTGGTTTGATGCTCATGGCGGGTGTCCTGAATAGCGAGGTAGAAAATTCTGTTGGGCATCTTACCGCCCCCCAAGGCCCTGTTCAAAAATCTGGGGAAAAAATATCGAAATTAGCTTGAGATCCCCTGAATACAGGGTGTGAGGGCAACCGTCAGTCACGTTTTTGGATAATCCTTCGCAAAGACCCTTTGCACGTTCGGAAAAAAGCGTTAAGGTGGCGCCACTGTGTTGCTTGTGTCACTGAGAATCTCTACACGATATGTTGAATTTCGATCCAACCATCTCCAAGAATTTTTCCTGCTCTTTGCACTCAGTCTCGGCCAGGGCTTTTCCTGCGTCGCAGTTATCTTTGTTCAAGGAGTTACACCATGTCTAATCGCCAAACTGGTACCGTTAAGTGGTTCAACGATGAAAAAGGCTTCGGCTTCATCACTCCACAATCCGGTGACGACCTGTTTGTTCACTTCAAAGCAATCCAATCCGACGGCTTCAAAAGCCTGAAAGAAGGCCAACAGGTTTCTTTCATCGCTACTCGCGGTCAGAAAGGCATGCAAGCTGAGGAAGTTCAAGTTATCTAACTTGTACTGATCCAGTAAAAAACCCCGCCCTTAAAAGCGGGGTTTTTTTATGCCCGTAATAAACCCAGGCACGATTTTGTAGTCGCTGAAGAGGCACGAGGCGGCGATGGGCTGCATAGCGGCCCCAATTTCTGAAGGCCCTGGGGGCCTTATCGCAGCCTCGTACCTCGTCAGCGACTACAGGTATTGCATCGCAATTCAGTCGTCAGTGGTCGTAATGGTCGGCATAGCCTGCGAAGCCGCTTCATGCAGGACAATACGCGCACCCACCTGTCGGGCCAGCTCCTGATAGATCAAGGCAACCGGGCTGTTGGGGTCAGCCACCGCTGTTGGCTTGCCATTGTCGGCCTGCTCGCGGATTTCCATCGACAGCGGCAGCGAGGCCAGCACCTCAACGCCATATTGCGTTGCCAGCTTCTCCCCCCCACCCTCACCGAACAGATGCTCTGCGTGACCACAGTTCGAGCAAATGTGTACCGCCATGTTCTCCACGACACCCAGCACCGGAATGTTGACCTTGCGGAACATCTCGACACCCTTGCGTGCATCCAGCAAAGCCAGATCCTGCGGCGTGGTCACAATCACCGACCCGGTCACCGGGACTTTCTGTGCCAGGGTCAGCTGGATATCGCCGGTACCCGGTGGCATATCAATGACCAGGTAATCAAGGTCATTCCAGGCCGTTTGTGTCACCAGCTGCAGCAACGCACCCGACACCATCGGACCGCGCCACACCATCGGCGTGTTGTCGTCAGTCAAAAAGGCCATCGACATGACTTCAACGCCATGGGCTTCGATGGGCACGAACCACTTCTGATCACGAATCTTCGGCCGCGTACCTTCAGCGATGCCAAACATCACGCCCTGGCTCGGACCATAAATATCCGCGTCCAGAATCCCCACCCGCGCACCTTCACGGGCCAGCGCCAGTGCCAGGTTGGCTGCGGTGGTGGACTTGCCGACACCGCCCTTGCCGGAAGCCACGGCCACAATGTTCTTCACATTGGCCAGGCCCGGGATTTGCGCCTGCGCCTTGTGCGCCGCAATCACGCAGTTGATCTCGACCTTGGCCGAGGTCACGCCATCCATGTTTTCGATGGCGGTTTGCAGGATCTGCGCCCAGCCACCCTTGAACAGACCGGCGGCATAACCCAGTTCAAGCTGAACACTGACGCGCTCACCCTGAACCTCTATGTTGCGGATGCATCCGGCACTGACCGGATCCTGATTCAGATAAGGGTCGGTGTATTGGCGAAGGACGGCCTCCACCGCTGCGCGATTAACTGCGCTCATGGGCAACTCCCGTAAAGACTGAGTAAAACAGGCCGCTATCGTACCTGTAATAAACCACCGGCAGCAGGCTTTTGAACCGCACAAAAACAGCACAAACGATCAGATACGCCAGCACGGGGTGAAATATATTGCCCGGCGCTTTATAGTGGCCGACCACCGTCTCATCAAGTAGCCGAGCCCCATGTCCGAGCCACGCAATATCTTAGTCACCAGCGCCCTGCCCTATGCCAATGGTTCAATTCACCTTGGCCATATGCTTGAGTACATCCAGACTGATATGTGGGTGCGCTTCCAGAAACTTCGCGGCAATCAGTGCACTTATGTCTGCGCAGACGATGCCCACGGCTCGGCCATCATGTTGCGCGCCGAGAAAGAAGGCATCACCCCCGAGCAACTGATCGCCAACGTCCAGGCTGA
Organism: Pseudomonas sp. CCC4.1; assembly: GCF_035019225.1. Classification (NCBI taxonomy): domain Bacteria; kingdom Pseudomonadati; phylum Pseudomonadota; class Gammaproteobacteria; order Pseudomonadales; family Pseudomonadaceae; genus Pseudomonas; species Pseudomonas sp. CCC4.1. The sequence goes on from NZ_JASJWL010000006.1 coordinate 9,931, forward strand.
ACACAGCGCCGACTTTGCCGAGTTCCTCGTCGATTTCGACAACTTCCACTCGACCCACGCCGAAGAAAACCGTGAGCTGTCGAGTGCGATCTACATCAAGCTGCGCGAAGCCGGGCATATCGCTACCCGCTCGATCACCCAGTACTTCGACCCGGAAAAGAAAATGTTCCTGGCCGACCGCTTCATCAAGGGCACCTGCCCTAAATGCGGCACTGACGATCAGTACGGCGACAACTGCGAAAAATGCGGCGCCACCTACGCGCCAACCGATCTGAAGAATCCCAAGTCCGCCATCTCCGGCGCCACTCCGGTGCTCAAGGATTCCGAGCACTTCTTCTTCAAGCTGCCCGACTTCGATGCCATGCTCAAAAGCTGGACCCGCAGCGGCGCCCTGCAGGATGCTGTAGCCAACAAGATCGCCGAATGGCTGGATACCGGCCTGCAACAGTGGGATATCTCCCGCGATGCGCCGTACTTCGGCTTCGAGATCCCGGACGCGCCAGGCAAGTACTTCTATGTATGGCTGGACGCACCAATCGGCTACATGGCCAGTTTCAAGAACCTCTGCGCCCGCCGTCCAGATCTGGACTTCGACGCGTACTGGGCCAAGGACTCCACCGCCGAGCTGTACCATTTTATCGGCAAGGACATCGTTAACTTCCACGCCCTGTTCTGGCCAGCCATGCTCGAAGGCGCAGGCTATCGCAAGCCTACTGCCATCAACGTTCACGGTTACCTGACCGTCAACGGCCAGAAGATGTCCAAATCCCGCGGCACCTTTATCAAGGCCCGCACCTACCTGGACCACCTGGCACCGGAATACCTGCGCTACTACTACGCCTCCAAGCTGGGTCGCGGGGTTGATGACCTGGACCTGAACCTGGAAGACTTCGTACAGAAGGTCAACTCGGACCTTGTCGGCAAAGTGGTCAATATCGCCAGTCGTTGTGCAGGCTTTATTCACAAGGGTAACGCCGGTGTGATGGTCGAGGGCAATGCTGCTCCCGAACTGACCGAAGCGTTCCTGGCCGCCGCACCCAGCATTGCCGAGGCCTATGAAGCCCGTGACTTCGCCCGTGCCATGCGTGAAATCATGGCGTTGGCCGACCGTGCCAACGCCTGGATCGCTGACAAGGCTCCTTGGGCAATGGCCAAAGTTGAAGGCAAGCAAGCTGAAGTTCAGGCGGTCTGCGCACTGGGCATCAACCTCTTCCGCCAGCTGATCATCTTCCTCAAGCCGGTCCTGCCAGTTTTGGCTGCCGATGCAGAGGCATTCCTGAATGTCGACCCCCTGACCTGGAACGATCACCAGGTGTTGCTGGCCAACCACCAATTGAACGCATTCAAGCCATTGCTGACCCGTATCGACCCGGTCAAGGTCCAGGCCATGACCGATGCTTCGAAAGAAGATCTGGTCGCCAGCCAGACCGACACCGGCAGCGCTGCACCACAGGGCAACGGCGAACTGGTCAAGGAGCCGCTGGCCGCAGAAATCGAGTTCGATACCTTCGCTGCCGTGGACTTGCGCGTCGCGCTGATTCTCAAGGCCGAAGCGGTTGAAGGTGCCGACAAGCTGCTGCGCCTGACCCTGGATATTGGCGACGAGCAACGCAACGTGTTTTCGGGAATCAAGAGCGCCTACCCGAACCCGGCCGAGCTTGAAGGTCGTCTGACCATGATGATCGCCAACCTGAAGCCACGCAAAATGCGCTTTGGCATATCTGAAGGCATGGTGATGGCTGCCGGCCCTGGCGGTGAAGAAATTTACCTGCTCAGCCCGGACAGCGGCGCCAAGCCAGGTCAGCGCATCAAGTAACACTGCCCCTTTGCACCGTCTGGTGGCCTGCAGGCCACCAGACGGTGTTCATCAGTAGCCGCCCCTCCCGTCATGCCGGATAATCAGCCGTCTTTACCGAGCTGAACGATCTTGCACCCACGCTTGACCGTCACGCCCCTATTTATCTCTGCGCATGTTGAGCGTCGCCCAGATGCGACCCGCTGTAGCTGGACTGATCACACCATGAGCCTGATTCAACGTATTGATGCTTTACTGCCGCAAACTCAATGCGGGAAATGCGGCCATCCTGGCTGCAAACCCTATGCGCAAGGTATTGCTCAAGGCGAGGCAATCAACAAGTGCCCGCCTGGCGGTGCCGAAACCATTGCTGCACTGGCCAGCTTGCTCAGGGTTCCCGTACTGCAACTGGATACCGATCGCGGCCAGGCCCCACCGCAAGTGGCCTATATTCGCGAAGCCGAATGCATCGGCTGCACCAAATGCATTCAGGCCTGCCCGATCGATGCCATTCTTGGCGCCGCCAAACTGATGCACAGCGTGATTATCGATGAATGCACCGGTTGCGATCTCTGCGTTGCGCCATGCCCGGTGGACTGCATCGAAATGCACCCGCTGCCTGCCAATGTCATCCCGATTGTCGGCGGCCTCGCTCAGAATGAAGAGCAGTTCAACGCCCGTAACCAGAAACGCGAGCATGCCCGCAAGCGCTTCGAGTCGCGCGACGAACGCCTGCGCCACGAAGAGCTGCACAGGCAAGCTGAACGCCTTGCCCGTGCCCAGCGCCCGCCTGCAGCAACTCTCAGCGGCACGCAAACGGATTTCCCCGGGGCAGCATCAGGCAGCCTCAATGACGCCGCACTTAAAAAAGCCAAGGTCACTCTGGCCATGGCCCGCGCGCAATTGAACAAATCGTTGAAGGCCTTCGGGCATCCGCCAACCGCACAGCAGCAATCTCAGCTGGTTATTCTGCAACAGCAGTTTGAATCCGCGCAGCAGGCACTGGCTCAACTGGAGTCAATGCCCCTGGCCGCCACACCCGCACCGATAGCCAATACTGCCGAACTCAAACGGGCAAAAATCCAGCTGGCCATGCGCCGCGCCGAACTTAAAAAAGCCATGGGCCAAGAGGTGTCCCGCACCGAGCTGACACTTTTGGCTGACGCTGTCACTCAGGCAGAATCCGCACTCAATGCGCTGGATCCGGGCAAGACTTGAAAAAACCATATAAGCGCCCCACCGTTTATCGGACTGCTCTTCAGGAACGTTTTTAACCATGAACGCCGTAAAGCGCCTTGAAATATTTCGCCGGTTTCACGAAGACAACCCTGAACCTAAAACCGAACTGGCCTATTCATCGCCTTTTGAACTGCTTATCGCCGTGATCCTGTCTGCACAGGCCACTGACGTCAGCGTTAACAAGGCAATGGCCAAACTGTTTCCGGTCGCCAACACACCAGAAGCCATCTACGCTCTGGGAGTGGAAGGACTGTCGCACTACATCAAGACCATTGGCCTGTATAACAGCAAGGCCAAGAACGTGATCGAAACCTGCCGTTTATTGATTGAGCGCCATGGCAGCCAGGTCCCACAGACCCGAGAAGAGCTTGAAGCACTGCCCGGGGTAGGTCGTAAAACGGCAAACGTTGTGCTCAATACAGCTTTCCGGCAACTGACAATGGCTGTAGACACCCATATTTTCAGGGTCAGCAACCGAACCGGTATTGCCCCTGGCAAAAACGTGGTGGAGGTCGAAAAAAACCTCATGAAGTACGTACCAAAACCCTACCTGCTGGACGCCCATCACTGGCTTATCCTGCACGGGCGCTACGTGTGCCAGGCGCGCAAGCCTCGGTGCGGCAGTTGTCGCATAGAAGACCTGTGCGATTTCAAGGAAAAAACCTCTGATGATTGAGTGATAGGCGTTCTATGGGCTGATCGATTGAGAAAATCTTTTTTACCCAACGAGCGATTATCGCTATAAGGGGCGCCATTAGCTGTCTTAGCCTGGAGTGAATTGAATGAGCACTGGCAAAGAAGAACTGGAAGTAGAGGAAGATTTCGCAGTCGTCGATTCGGACGAAGTCGTAGAGCCTGTTGTCGAGGTCGCTAAAACCAATCTGGCCAAACGCCGCACCATTGACGCACTGCTGGAAGAAAAACGGCTCAGAAAAGAGCTGGAAGATTATGGATACGACCTGTAATCCCGGAGATACGGCATCAAAAGCCTCCTGTTGTGGAGGCTTTTGCTCAGGGGGCTTGGGGTATTACATCTTCAAGCCCCTCTCTTCACACCAGGCCATTGCGCTGTGCCAGCTCAATCAAATCTACAAGTGAACGGGCATTAAGCTTCAATAAAAGGCGCGTTTTGTAGGTGCTCACCGTTTTATTGCTCAAAAACATGCCATCCGCAATTTCCTTGTTACTCTTTCCACGTGCCAACTGCTGCAACACCATCATTTCTCGCCCAGAAAGGCGATTGACCATATCTGCCTCACTGGCATTCCCCAAGCTTGAACGTACTGAGTGCAAGGCTTGATTCGGGAAATAACTGTAGCCAGACAGTACGGCCTTGATTGCACTCAACAGTTCAGTCAAGTCCTGCTGCTTGCATACATAACCGGCTGCACCGGCTTGCATGCAACGCATGGAAAAGTGACCCGGGGCTTGTGAAGTCAACACCAGCACCTTGATAGGCACTGCCGGTGTGGACAACCGCGCTATAACTTCAAGCCCGTCAAGCCTTGGCATTCCAATATCCAGAATTACGATATCAGGCGCATATTCACGCGTAAGCTGCAAAGCATCCACACCATTATCCGTCTCTGCAATAACCTCGTAGCCATGTCGTTCCATGAGCATACGCACAGCAAGACGAATTACAGGATGATCATCCACGATCAGCACTTTATTCATGGGCCATTCCAATTTATCGCTGTTCGAATTTTCAGAACCAGCACCATAGCCTAGTCGCAACAAACTGGGCATAGCACCCCCTCAAGCATCAACAACCAAAGACATTTCCTACAAATATTGGAGATCAACCCTACAGATATCGCCCATTGAAACGCCCCCCCACACACTTTCGTCACAAGCTGCCAGACATGGGAAGACCGAAACTCAAGAAAGCGCCGAGAATTAAAATAAAAACCCAACATAGAACTGCAACACTTTCACACAGATAACGAAATCGTACCCACTTAAGACACATTCAAAAAACCAGATATAAAACACATTCAAAAATCTGACCAAACAGCCTGACAACTCAACTACATACCCCACCCCCATGGCCTGCCGCCCAAATAAAATGCCCCACCCACATTAAAAACCACAAAAAACACAGTGACAAATCTCAATGTTCATTCAAATTAAATCTACTATTTTTCCAAGGGAAAATATTACAATTTCATGCTTACAGAATCGGACTACAAATCATTAGGAAAACACCTAAAGCATTAAATCACGCTAAAATAACGGCAAGACGTTCGCCCAGGCAAACCCAACCAAGATAAAAATAAATATTCGATAGATACGTTCATCCACCTACAACCCCCTCTCAGACTTATCATTCAAATCAGTCACTGACTAAAAACCTTACACCCTTTACAAAAAACACTTAACGCCCTTTAACAAGGTCCGACCCGATAACGACAGCCCCCTACAAAAACAAACCTCTTATTCAAGAAATCGATAAATTCCGCCAGCCAGGCGCGACACAATCTCATGCAATTGATTTGCGCCTTAAAAAAAACACGACTAATTTTAAAAAGCGCTAGCAACTCCCTGAAGAAAGCGCTGAACCAATCACCCGACTTACATTGACCCTGCACAGATACTCCAAGCTGGCCATACACCGCCAAGAAGCGCCTTCTTCCTTATCATTCCGACTTTTACCAAAAGGCACTTTCATGATAAAAAACACCATAAAAATCAACCACCCACTTACCGTTATCGCTGTTTTTTCAATGCTGACGGAAGCGTCCGCTGCAGTCTCTCTCCCTTATATCGACAGTGAGCATCAAAAAATATACGTATGGTTCCTGATTGTTTTCCCATCACTTTTGATCACGTTGTTTTTCCTGACCTTAAACTTCAATAACAAAACACTTTATACCCCCGCTGACTTATCCAAAGCCGAGAACACTCCGGAAGGGTTCTCTCAGCCGACTGGCCCTTGCCTGAAGCAAGGCAATTCATTTGCAAGCACAAGTACATCCGCACAACTATTTATACCCGCCTGCCCTTCAGGCTCCCCGTACAGCTTATACAGACCCCATAACATCTTCCTTCAAGGCCAAAGAGTCCACCACGTCGACCCTCCCCCGTTTCCACCCCCCGAAAGAGCGCACGCAACATTCTTTGCCAAGAGTCATGCATGGAGAGAGGGCTCAGATTTAAAAACACTTCATCTTATGGACCTGAACTACCTGCACTTGCTCTCCCCTCATAAAGGCACTGCCGAAGAGGTATTACATATCTATTACAAAGCAACCCGCAAATATAAAAACACGCCCCCCAGACATGCTGTACTGCTACTGCTTACCAACCAGCACTCCAGTATTCCTCAGGAAACTATTCGACGGGCCATCGACAACTTCAAACATACGTCATCCATCAACCATACAACCATTATCAGCTACAACACCGACGCACACAGATTCACCCTGCTTAACTCACCCCGCCCCCAAACAAATACCTGAATTGCAGGCAAAAAAAAGCCCCAGCCAATTGGCTGGGGCTTTACCAGGCGAGCTGTATCAGAACAACTTGCGCCCTTTATTTGCAGCAATACGCATGCGCAATGCATTCAACTTGATGAAGCCGGCAGCATCGGCCTGATTGTAAGCACCGCCATCCTCTTCAAAGGTTGCGATGTTGGCATCAAACAACGACTCGTCAGACTTGCGACCGGTAACAATCACGTTGCCTTTGTACAGCTTGAGGCGAACAACACCGTTAACGTGAACCTGCGAAGCATCAATCATCTGTTGCAGCATGATGCGCTCAGGGCTCCACCAGTAGCCGGTGTAGATCAGGCTGGCGTACTTTGGCATCAACTCGTCTTTCAAGTGAGCGACTTCACGATCCAGAGTAATCGACTCAATGGCGCGGTGAGCACGCAACATGATGGTGCCGCCCGGGGTTTCATAGCAACCACGGGACTTCATGCCAACATAACGGTTTTCGACGATATCCAGACGGCCGATACCGTGTTCGCCACCAATGCGGTTCAACGTTGCCAGAACAGTCGCAGGTGTCATCTCAACACCGTCCAGCGCAACGATGTCGCCATTACGGTAGGTCAGTTCCAGGTACTGCGGCTTGTCAGGAGCGTTCTCCGGAGAGACGGTCCACTTCCACATGTCTTCTTCGTGCTCAGTCCAGGTATCTTCGAGCACACCACCTTCGTAGGAGATATGCAGCAAGTTGGCATCCATCGAGTACGGGGATTTTTTCTTGCCGTGACGCTCGATCGGGATTGCATGCTTTTCAGCGTAATCCATCAGCTTTTCACGGGAGAGCAAGTCCCACTCACGCCAAGGAGCAATAACCTTCACCCCTGGCTTCAAGGCATAGGCACCCAGTTCAAAGCGAACCTGGTCGTTACCTTTACCCGTTGCACCGTGGGAAATGGCATCGGCGCCCGTTTCATTGGCGATTTCAATCAGGCGTTTGGCAATCAGCGGACGAGCAATGGATGTACCCAGCAGGTACTCGCCTTCGTAAACGGTGTTGGCGCGGAACATCGGGAAAACGAAGTCACGAACAAACTCTTCGCGCAGGTCATCAATGTAGATTTCCTTGACGCCCATGGCTTGCGCCTTGGCACGTGCAGGTTCGACCTCTTCACCCTGACCCAGGTCAGCGGTAAAGGTTACGACTTCACAGTTATAAGTATCCTGCAGCCACTTCAGGATCACCGAAGTGTCCAGGCCGCCCGAATAAGCCAGAACGACCTTGTTTACGTCCGCCATGCCATCACTCCACGGGTTGTTCGAAAAGCCGAACAGTCTACCGCCCACAGCCATGAATTTACAGAGGCGCGACAGCTTAAGACGACAAAGCGACAGTTTATATCAAAGACGCGACGAGACCGCTGCTTCAGGAAATAGCCGCTGGATTGCTGGGACCTACAGATGGCGCAGCTTTTTCAGGCACAGGGAGCCGTTCCAGGCGGACGCTTACCCGGCGATTTTTCGCCCGGTTTACCCGACTGGTATTCGCCGCCAAGGGGTATTGCTCACCATGAAATCGCACCGTGATCTGCGACTCCTGCAGGCCGTTCTGCTTGAAATACTCCATTACCGCCAATGCCCGGCGGCGCGACAGCTCACGATTGGTCAAGCGATTGCCCTGATTATCGGAATAACCGTCGAGGATGACGTGATTGACTGTAGGGTCTGCCTTCAAGTATTCGACCATGACTTGCAAGTTGACCCGGGCCACCGCGTCCAGTTCGGTCCCCCCGCCAGGGAAACCGATCTGGCTTTGTCTGACCTGCTCAAAGTTTTTCGGTAAAAGCTTTGCGGTACAGGCCTCGTAGTCGCCGTAAGCCTGGCGAAACCTGACAGGGAGCAGGCGTACTTCCGAGACATTGCCCTCACGAGAATAATGCCTTATCAAGGGGCTGCGCCCCTCAATCAAGCCTCGAAACAAGTTGGCGGCCTGCGCCTGGGAACTGTTGAAAAGCACCTGCCCACGGCCAATACGCACCGAGCCCAGGTCAATATCACCACGGCCCGGTTGCCAGGGCGCAGCGGCGGCCAACAGCTTGGCAGAGCCCTCGCTCAACATTGAGTTGTAGGCATTAAGACGAAATACAGCCTGTTCTCCTGCACGCCTTACAAAAGCACCCGAACCAAAATCGGTAATCGGCTGAATCAGACGGCATTCGAATTTGTCACCTTCCACTTTCCACTCGATATTCTCCAGCCGCGTCTGAAAAGTCAGAGCCATGGCTGGCAGGCTGGCAAACATACTGAGCAGGATGAAATAACGCTGGCGCACGGGAGGCTCCACAGGCTTGTACGGCAAAAAAACAGGCCACAGATTTACGGCATGCTCATCAGATATCGGTCAGCAATCACAAAACTTGATAGCGAGTGCCTGCCAGAGTCTTTTCCGGTAGCATTCACCTCAGTTCGACCCGCCTGGAATCCCCAATGTCTGACCGCCTGACCCTGCTGCGTCCCGACGACTGGCATATACATCTTCGCGATGGTGCTGTGTTGCCTCACACTGTCGCGGATGTAGCGCGCACTTTTGGCCGCGCCATCATCATGCCCAACCTGGTACCCCCGGTGCGCAATGCCGCCGAGGCCGACGCCTATCGCCAGCGCATCCTGGCTGCACGCCCCGCTGGCAGCCGCTTCGAGCCGCTGATGGTGCTGTACCTCACCGATCGTACCCAGCCAGAAGACATTCGCACGGCCAAGGCCAGCGGATTCGTCCATGCAGCCAAGCTGTATCCGGCCGGGGCAACGACCAACTCCGACTCCGGTGTAACCAGTATCGACGCGATCTTCCCGGTTCTGGAAGTCATGGCCGAAGTCGGCATGCCTTTGCTGATCCACGGTGAAGTCACCCGAGCCGGCGTAGACGTGTTTGACCGCGAAAAGATCTTCATCGACGAGCATATGCGCCGCGTCGTAGATCGTTTCCCGACGCTGAAAGTCGTGTTTGAGCACATCACCACCGCCGACGCGGTGCAGTTCGTCAACGAGGCTTCGGCCAACGTCGGCGCAACCATTACCGCTCATCACCTGCTGTACAACCGCAATCACATGCTGGTTGGCGGCATTCGCCCGCACTTTTATTGCCTGCCGATCCTCAAGCGCAACACCCATCAGGAAGCCCTGCTGGATGCGGCCACCAGCGGCAGCGAGAAGTTTTTCCTGGGCACTGACTCGGCACCTCACGCCCAGCACGCCAAGGAAGCGGCGTGCGGTTGCGCCGGGTGTTATACCGCCTATGCGGCCATCGAGATGTACGCCGAAGCGTTCGAACAGCGCAATGCGCTCGACAAGCTGGAAGCCTTTGCCAGCCTTAACGGCCCGCGCTTCTACGGCTTGCCCGCCAGCAACGAACAGATCACCCTGGTTCGCCAGGAGTGGACCGCCCCAACCAGCCTGCCTTTCGGCGAGCTGACCGTAATTCCGCTGCGCGCCGGTGAAACACTGCGCTGGCGCCTGCTGGAGGAACAGCTGTGAGTGACGACCATTATGATGACGAACACGAAGGCGGCCATGGCGGCGGTCCACGCCACCCGATGGCAGAGCGCTTTCGCGGTTATCTGCCGGTCGTAATCGATGTTGAAACCGGCGGTTTCAACAGTGCTACTGATGCATTGCTGGAAATTGCTGCCGTAACGATCGGCATGGACGAAAGAGGCTTTGTGTTCCCCGAACACACCTATTTCCACCGTGTCGAGCCGTTTGAAGGCGCCAATATCGAAGCCGCTGCACTGGAATTCACCGGTATCAAGCTCGATCACCCACTGCGCATGGCCGTCAGTGAAGAGACAGCCCTGACCGATATCTTCCGCGGTGTGCGCAAGGCCCTGAAGGCCAATGGCTGCAAACGCGCCATTCTGGTGGGGCATAACAGCAGCTTCGACCTGGGCTTCCTCAACGCCGCTGTCGCGCGCCTGGACATGAAGCGCAACCCTTTCCACCCGTTCTCGAGCTTTGACACCGCGACCCTTGCTGGCCTGGCCTATGGCCAGACCGTCCTGGCAAAAGCCTGCCAGGCCGCCGACATCGACTTTGATGGGCGTGAAGCACACTCGGCCCGTTACGACACCGAGAAAACCGCCGAGTTGTTCTGTGGCATCGTAAACAGCTGGAAACAAATGGGCGGCTGGAAAGACTTCAACGACTGATCCTGTCGTAAAGGCTTACAGCGCACCATAAAAAAACCGGACACTGGGTCCGGTTTTTTTATGCCTGAAACTGACGATTACAGCTGGTCAGCATTTTCAGTCAGGTAAGCCGCAACACCTGCAGTCGAAGCGGTCATGCCCTTGTCGCCTTTTTTCCAGTTGGCCGGGCAAACTTCGCCGTGCTCTTCGTGGAATTGCAGGGCGTCAACCAGACGCAGCAGCTCGTCCATGTTGCGGCCCAGTGGCAGGTCGTTGACGATCTGCGAGCGCACAACGCCTTTGTCGTCGATCAGGAACGCGCCGCGCAGAGCCACGCCGCCTTCGGTTTCAACGTCGTAGGCCTTGCAGATGGCGTGATTGATGTCGGCAGCCATGGTGTATTTCACCTGGCCGATGCCGCCATTGTTCACTGGCGTGTTGCGCCATGCGTTGTGGGTGAAATGGGAGTCAATGGACACCGCAACCACTTCAACATTGCGCGCCTGGAACTCAGGAATACGGTGATCCAGTGCGATCAGCTCGGACGGGCATACGAAAGTGAAGTCCAGTGGGTAGAAGAACACCAGGCCATATTTGCCTTTGATGGCGGAGGACAGCGTGAAGCTGTCAACGATTTCGCCAGTGCCAAGTACGGCGGCGACGGTGAAGTCAGGGGCTTGTTTGCCTACGAGTACGCTCATTGGATATCTCCTGGTGTGCAGCGTGAAAAACAGAACCTGATTGGGCAGCCGTTGAAAACGACGCCAGGCAATCAGCTCCCGGGTAAAAAGACCGGTCATCATACACCGCTCGTCGGAACTGGCAGGCACCCTTTTTCACCCGCCCGAAAGCGCTCAAAAGAACCGTTCGTCAGCACAGTGCCTGAGACCCTCAATTGAGACTCAAGGTACTTTGACAATCATTCTCGTTAACATTAAGATCCTTGGCATTGAATCCCAACCAGCGATGGTTCTTATTTATGTACGTTTGCCTTTGCACTGGCGTCACCGATGGAAAAATCCGCGACGCAATCTACGACGGTTGCTGCAGTTACCGTGAAGTGCGTGAAGCGACAGGTGTTGCCAGCCAATGTGGCAAATGTGCCTGTCTGGCCAAGCAAGTGGTTCGCGAAACCCTTTCCTCGCTGCAAGCCAGCCAGGCTGTCATGAGTTTCCCGGCAGAATTTTCAGTCGCCTGATTAACCAATTCCAAAGAACCGGACATAGCGTCCGGTTTTTTTATGCCCAGAATTCAAGTGCTTAGGCCCAAGACGCGGAACACAAACATTCTTATTCCGATTAATTTTCATTTATTATTCAAATACTTAGGTTTGACAGTCTGCAAGGTGCGGATCAAACTCTGCCCTATATACAGTTAATTAAGGCAGGCCCCAGCCATGAAAGGCGACATTTCGGTTATTCAGCACCTCAACAAAATTCTCGGCAACGAACTGGTCGCAATCAACCAATACTTCCTGCATGCACGCATGTATCAGGATTGGGGCCTGGAGAAGTTGGGCGCGCATGAGTACCACGAGTCCATCGACGAGATGAAACACGCGGACAAACTGATTAAACGCATCCTGTTCCTGGAAGGCCTGCCAAACGTACAGGACTTGGGCAAGCTGCATATCGGCGAGCACACCAAGGAAATGCTGGAGTGTGACCTGCGCATCGAGAAGACTGGCCACGCCGACCTCAAGGCCGCCATTGCCCATTGTGAAGTAGTTGGTGACTTTGGCAGCCGGGAAATGCTCGAAGATATTCTTGAGTCGGAAGAAGAACATATCGACTGGCTGGAAACTCAGTTGGGCCTGATCGACAAAGTGGGTATTGAGAATTACCTGCAATCGCAAATGGGTGAGTAACTAACACCCATTAAAAAGCCCCGCCTTGTTTATCACAGAGGCGGGGCTTTTTTATGCGTGCGACAAAACAACTGTCACGACGCGACTGATATCAGGCTTCAGTCTTGTTTGCTGCGGCTTTCTCGACAGCTTCTTTGATCAAAGCCTGCAAAGAACCATCAGCGGCCATTTCAGCCATGATGTCGCTACCGCCAACCAGCTCGCCACCTACCCACAATTGCGGGAAAGTTGGCCAGTTGGCGTACTTTGGCAGATTGGCACGAATTTCAGGATTCTGGAGGATGTCCACGTAAGCGAACTTCTCGCCACACCCCATGACTGCCTGAGCAGCTTTAGCCGAAAAGCCGCACTGCGGGGCATTCGGGGAGCCTTTCATGTAGAGCAGAATGGTGTTGTTGGCAATCTGGTCTTTAATAGTTTCGATGATATCCATGGAGCACCTCGGCTGAACTTTCCGACGCAGATGTCGGCACGGTGGCGCATTGTAACGGAAAGCCGAGCGCGACGCTCGGTCTCCCCGACAGACAATAGTATGCCCCTGCTCCCTCCACAAAGCTTGTTGTCCCTGCCGAGAAACGATGGCTGCGAGCAGTTAAAGCCCGCCTCATGACAGGAATGCTGCCAACGCCATCGCAGCCGTCGCTCCTCGCCAGCGATGACAAATACGACGACCTCGCCCCCCCTCGCAATTGCCAAGCTACGCCACGGCAGTGTACAAATGGGCAGCTGAGGTGAGGCAAACCGCCTGATGTGGCTCATGCAGCGCAAGACCCGCTCAAACCTCTATACATATGACCCTTATTGGCAAGACGCGACATTTCCTTATAAGATCGCGCCTTCCCCTATTTCGTCGCCCCGTGCGGCTTTCGCCGCAGGTCTCGCCCGTTTTTCCGAAAACCCCGGCCTTGAGCATCTGCGATCGTTGCAAAAAAAGGTAGTTAATGATGAGCGCAAGGCACTTTCTCTCCCTGATGGATTGCACTCCCGAAGAGCTAGTCAGCGTGATTCGCCGCGGCATCGAGCTTAAGGACCTGCGCCAGCGCAGCGTTCTGTTCGAACCCTTGAAAGGTCGCGTACTGGGCATGATTTTCGAAAAATCATCGACCCGCACCCGCCTGTCATTTGAAGCTGGCATGATCCAGCTCGGTGGCCAGGCCATTTTTCTGTCACCACGAGATACCCAACTGGGTCGTGGCGAACCGATAGGCGACTGCGCCATCGTCATGTCACGCATGCTTGACGCCGTCATGATCCGCACCTTCGCCCACAGCACCCTGACCGAGTTTGCGGCCAATTCCCGCGTACCGGTTATCAATGGCCTGTCGGACGACCTGCACCCATGCCAGTTGCTGGCTGACATGCAGACCTTCCTTGAGCATCGCGGATCGATCAAGGGCAAGACCGTGGCCTGGATTGGTGACGGCAACAACATGTGCAACAGCTATATAGAAGCGGCTATCCAGTTTGACTTCAACCTGCGTGTTGCCTGCCCCGAAGGCTATGAACCAAACCCCGAGTTCGTGGCGCTGGCAGGCGAACGCGTTACCATCGTTCGCGACCCGCGTGATGCCGTGATTGGCGCCCACCTGGTGAGCACCGACGTATGGACATCAATGGGTCAGGAAGACGAAACGGCCAAGCGCCTCGAACTGTTTGCCCCGTATCAGGTCAACCGTGCCCTGCTCGACCTGGCGGCCGATGACGTGCTGTTCATGCACTGCCTGCCTGCTCATCGCGGCGAAGAGATCAGCGTCGACCTGCTGGACGACCCTCGCTCCGTGGCCTGGGATCAGGCCGAAAACCGCCTGCATGCGCAAAAAGCGCTGCTCGAATTCCTTGTCCAACCGGCGTACCAATCCGCATGAGTCAGCCGCTATTGCTAAACCTTCGTGATCTGGCCTGTGGGTATCAGGGCCAGAGCGTGGTGCAAAACCTCAACCTGCATCTCAATGCCGGTGATATCGGCTGCTTGCTGGGCTCTTCGGGGTGCGGCAAAACCACGACATTGCGTGCTATTGCCGGGTTCGAACCGGTACACCAGGGTGAAATCAGGCTGGCAGGCGAAGTGATCTCCAGCGCCGGCTTCACCTTGGCACCCGAGAAACGTCGTATTGGTATGGTGTTTCAGGACTACGCCCTGTTCCCGCACCTGAGCGTGGCCGACAACATTGCCTTCGGCATTCGCAAGCACCCGAACAAAGACCGTGTGACCGAAGAGCTGCTTGAGCTGGTCAACCTTAAAAACCTGGGCAAACGCTTTGCGCACGAGTTATCAGGTGGTCAGCAGCAACGCGTTGCCCTGGCCCGCGCCCTGGCACCCGAGCCGCAACTGCTGTTGCTGGATGAGCCATTCTCCAACCTGGATGGCGAGCTGCGCCGCAAGCTCAGCCACGAAGTGCGCGATATCCTGAAAGCCCGTGGTACAAGTGCGATTTTGGTGACACACGATCAGGAAGAAGCCTTCGCTGTCAGCGATCATGTTGGCGTGTTCAAGGAAGGCCGCCTTGAACAGTGGGACACTCCTTACAACCTCTACCACGAACCTCAGACGCCCTTTGTGGCGAGCTTTATCGGTCAGGGCTACTTTATTCGCGGCCAGTTGCTGACACCTGAATCGGTACAAACCGAGCTGGGTGTCTTGCGTGGCAACCGTGCGTATACCTGGCCAACGGGCGGTGCAGTGGATGTATTGCTGCGCCCGGACGATATCGTCTACGCACCGGACAGCGATTTGAAGGCGCGGATCATCGGCAAGACATTCCTCGGCGCATCGACCCTTTATCGCCTGCAACTGCCGACAGGCAGCCAGCTGGAGTCGATCTTCCCGAGTCATGCCGACCACTTGCCTGGCGCTGAAGTGGGCATTCGCGTTGCCGCCGAACACCTGGTGATGTTTCAAACCAGCGGCAGCATAGCGGCGCAAATCCCGCAATCCGAATCAGGTGTAAGGCGTTTCAGCACAGCGCACTAAAAACCTGTGGCAGCGCTTACGCCCTGCCTACTTCTGCGAACTTCGCTTGCGTGTGCTCTGCCAGCACCGCAGGCGCCAGTTCCACCTCCAGCCCGCGTCGTCCGGCGCTGACAAAAATAGTCGAAAAACCCTCGGCACTTTTATCAATAAAAGTACGCAGGCGCTTCTTTTGCCCCAACGGGCTGATCCCGCCAAGCAGATAACCTGTGGAGCGTTGAGCCGCCGCCGGGTCCGCCATTTCGACTTTTTTCACCCCCGCTGCCTGAGCCAGCGCTTTCAAATCAAGACTTCCGACGACCGGTACGACGGCAACCAGCAACTCGCCCTTTTCACTGCTGGCCAACAGCGTCTTGAACACTTGCGCAGGCTCCAGGCCAAGCTTTTCTGCGGCCTCCAGGCCGTAGGATGCCGCCTTGGGGTCGTGTTCATAGCTGTGTACCCGATGTTCGGCGCGAACTTTTTTCAGCAGGTCCAGTGCAGGCGTCATGACAGCTCCAGTTTTGCAGAGGAGAAAGAAATACGATGGCCGATTTTAGGCTATTACCCCGTAAAAAGGCGCTGAAACCGAGGTTACAGACCCTGCATGTAGCTAAAAAGTTACCTTTACCCCTCTCAATTCGTAGTCTTTGTTTACATAAAAACCAATACCAAAGCACTCATCTGAAGTCAGAATGTGAATACCCGTTCACTTTCGACCTTTGACAGCAGTGTTTCTTGTCTATATTTTTTCGAATCTGAATATACTCACACGACTCAGCCTGACAGCGTAAAACACAAATACGCAGTTCCCGGTCCAGGCTCAGGCGCACTGCCACCCTGATTGACGACGTCAAAAAACAACAATAACGAGGTTTTACATGTCGACTGCATCGCAGCACCCCACACTTTCAGGCCAGTGCCTGGCCGAGTTTCTCGGCACCGCACTTTTGATATTCTTCGGTACCGGCTGTGTTGCGGCTCTCAAGGTCGCGGGCGCAAGTTTTGGCCTATGGGAAATCAGCATCATCTGGGGCATTGGAGTCAGCATGGCGATTTATCTGACGGCCGGCGTTTCCGGCGCACACCTGAACCCGGCGGTCAGCATTGCGCTGTGCCTGTTCACCGATTTTGAAAAACGTAAACTGCCTTTCTATATCCTCGCCCAGATCGCAGGG
The DNA here is from genome assembly GCF_035019225.1 of Pseudomonas sp. CCC4.1. Taxonomy (NCBI): domain Bacteria; kingdom Pseudomonadati; phylum Pseudomonadota; class Gammaproteobacteria; order Pseudomonadales; family Pseudomonadaceae; genus Pseudomonas; species Pseudomonas sp. CCC4.1. Next base: position 26,578 of record NZ_JASJWL010000006.1, read on the forward strand.
GCCTTTTGCGCAGCGGCGTTGGTTTACACGCTCTACAGCAACCTGTTCTTCGATTACGAACAAGCCCACCAGATGGTACGTGGCAGCCAGGCCAGCCTGGAATTGGCCTCGGTATTCTCGACCTACCCGCACCCTTCGCTGACAACGCTGCAGGCCTTCCTCGTCGAGCTTGTGATAACCGCTATCCTTATGGGCGTAATCATGGCCCTGACCGACGACAAAAACGGCTTGCCCCGTGGCCCATTGGCCCCCCTGCTGATCGGCTTGCTGATCGCCGTCATTGGCAGCTCGATGGGCCCATTGACCGGTTTTGCGATGAACCCTGCGCGTGATTTCGGGCCCAAGCTGATGACTTTCTTCGCTGGCTGGGGGGACGTCTCGTTCACCGGCGGGCGCGATATCCCGTATTTCCTGATTCCCATTTTTGCACCCATCGTAGGTGCCTGTCTGGGCGCTGCCATTTATCGCGGGATGATTGCCCGGCACTTGCCTGACATTGCCCCGGCAGATGCGGTTACCCAAGCCGCTGCGCCTGCAAAGACCCAGGCATCCTGATACCGACTGATGAAACGGGGCGCACGAGACCTACTGCCCGTTACCTGTCTCGCGCCCGCAACCTCCCTCATTCTGCAAGGCACTAACAAATGACCGACACTCAGAATAAGAACTACATCATTGCGCTGGACCAAGGCACCACCAGTTCGCGAGCGATCATCTTCGATCGTGACGCCAACGTGGTGTGCACAGCACAACGTGAGTTCCAACAGCATTACCCGCAACCGGGCTGGGTCGAACACGACCCGATGGAGATTTTTGCCACCCAGAGCGCCGTGATGGTTGAGGCCCTGGCCCAGGCCGGCCTGCATCATGACCAGGTTGCCGCCATCGGCATTACTAACCAGCGCGAAACCACGGTGGTCTGGGACAAAGAAAGCGGCCGCCCGATCTACAACGCCATCGTCTGGCAATGCCGTCGCAGCACCGAGATCTGCGAGCAGCTCAAACGCGACGGTCACGAGCAATACATCAGCGACACCACCGGCCTGGTGACCGACCCGTACTTCTCCGGCACCAAACTGAAGTGGATCCTCGACAACGTCGAAGGCAGCCGCGAACGGGCGCGCAAAGGCGAACTGCTGTTTGGCACCATCGACAGCTGGCTGATCTGGAAATTTACCGGCGGCAAAACCCACGTTACCGATTACACCAACGCCTCGCGCACCATGCTCTTTAACATCCACACTCTGGAGTGGGATGCCAAGATGCTGGAGGTGCTGGATATCCCGCGCGAAATGTTGCCTGAAGTGAAGTCGTCTTCAGAAATCTACGGCCGCACCAAAAGCGGTATCGCCATCGGCGGCATTGCCGGCGACCAACAGGCCGCGCTGTTTGGCCAGATGTGCGTCGAGCCCGGCCAGGCCAAGAACACCTACGGCACCGGCTGCTTCCTGCTGATGAACACCGGCGCCAACGCCGTGAAGTCGACCCACGGCATGCTGACCACCATCGCCTGCGGCCCCCGCGGCGAAGTGGCCTACGCCCTGGAAGGCGCCGTGTTCAACGGTGGTTCCACCGTGCAATGGCTGCGTGACGAACTGAAGATCATCAACGACGCCCACGACACCGAATACTTCGCCAATAAAGTCAAAGACAGCAATGGCGTGTATCTGGTGCCTGCCTTCACCGGCCTCGGTGCCCCCTACTGGGACCCGTATGCCCGTGGCGCACTGTTCGGCCTTACTCGCGGTGTACGCGTAGACCACATCATTCGTGCTGCGCTGGAGTCGATTGCCTACCAGACACGGGACGTACTGGACGCTATGCAACAGGACTCCGGCGAACGCCTCAAAGCCCTGCGTGTAGACGGTGGTGCCGTAGCCAACAACTTCCTGATGCAGTTTCAGGCAGACATCCTCGGCACCCAGGTTGAACGCCCGCAAATGCGTGAAACCACGGCCTTGGGCGCTGCCTACCTGGCGGGTCTGGCTTGCGGCTTCTGGGGCAGCCTGGATGAACTGCGCGGCAAGGCGGTGATCGAGCGCGAGTTCGAACCTGCACTGGACGAAAGCTGCAAAGAGAAGCTCTATGCCGGCTGGAAAAAAGCCGTAAGCCGTACCCGCGACTGGGAACCTCACGAAGAAAGCAACTAAGTACGGGCAATTACATCTGCGGGCGCCTATGGCGCCCGCAGTTGCTTGAGGCACCTGCGAGTAGCAGACGACGCTTTCCTGCGGCATCATGGGTGAATTTGCTTCGCCGCCCAAAGGAAACTCCATGAATCTGCCTCCACGCCAACAGCAGATCCTCGAACTCGTACGCGAGCGCGGTTATGTCAGCATCGAGGAAATGGCTCAGTTGTTCGTCGTCACGCCGCAGACCATTCGCCGTGACATCAACCAGTTGGCAGAAGCCGACCTGTTGCGCCGCTACCACGGTGGCGCCGCCTATGACTCCAGTGTAGAGAACACCGCCTACGCCATGCGGGCCGACCAGATGCGCGATGAAAAGCGCCGCATTGGCGAAGCCATTGCCGCCCAGATTCCCGATCACGCCTCGATTTTCATCAATATCGGCACCACCACCGAGTCGATTGCCCGGGCGCTGCTCAACCACAATCACCTGAAAATCATCACCAACAACCTGCATGTTGCGTCGATCCTGAGCGCAAAAGACGACTTCGAAGTACTGATCGCCGGCGGCAATGTGCGCCGCGATGGTGGCATCGTCGGTCAGGCCAGCGTCGACTTTATCAACCAGTTCAAGTTCGACTTCGCCTTGGTTGGTATCAGCGGTATCGATTCTGACGGCAGCTTGCTGGACTTTGACTATCAGGAAGTACGCGTATCCCAGGCGATTATCGCCAATGCCCGACAAACTATCCTGGCAGCGGACTCCAGCAAGTTCGGCCGCAATGCAATGGTCCGCTTGGGCCCGATCACCTTGATCGATTGCCTGGTCACCGACCAGCCGCCCGTGCCGGAGCTGGCGCAACTGCTGGCCCAGAACAAAATTCGTCTGGAAGTGGTGTAACCGCACTCAGATAGTGATGCGGGTTCAGATGCTGTGGGGCGGGCTTGCTCGCGATGGCATCACCGCAACCTGACAGGTGAGCCGCAGCGCCTGCATTGCGAGCAATGCCTGCTCCCGCAGAATCATTGCCCTACACTAAAATGTTCGAAATTCTTCCTTTCGACGCCCTTCGATGAGTTTTTTCAATCGAAGGGTGCTGGCTGCCCGCGCCTTTATCCGCTAATATTTTCGCAAATGAACATTAATGTTCGAATTCAAATATGCGTAAAGAACGCGAGGCCAACCCATGCCCCTGACCACCTTGCCTGCCACTCCCCTCGCTGAGGTTTACGACGTCGCCGTTATTGGTGGTGGAATCAATGGTGTCGGGATTGCGGCAGATGCAGCCGGGCGCGGCCTCTCGGTGTTCCTTTGCGAAAAGGACGATCTGGCCAGCCACACGTCCTCTGCCAGCAGCAAGCTGATCCACGGTGGCCTGCGCTACCTCGAACATTACGAGTTCCGCCTGGTGCGCGAAGCGCTGGCCGAACGCGAAGTGCTGCTGGCCAAAGCCCCGCATATCGTTAAACCGATGCGTTTCGTATTGCCGCACCGACCGCACCTGCGCCCGGCGTGGATGATCCGTGCCGGCCTGTTCCTGTATGACCATTTGGGCAAGCGTGAAAAGCTGGCTGGTTCAACCAGCCTCAAGTTCGGTGCCAACAGCCCCCTTAAAGCAGAAATCACCAAAGGTTTTGAATACTCCGATTGCTGGGTCGATGACGCGCGCCTGGTAGTGCTCAACGCCATGGCCGCGCGGGAAAAAGGCGCCCATGTTCACACCCAGACCCGTTGCGTCGGCGCGCGCCGTAACAAGGGTTTGTGGGAGTTGAACCTGGAACGTGCAGATGGCAGCCTGTTTTCGATCCGCAGCAAGGCCCTGGTCAATGCCGCCGGCCCCTGGGTCGCCAAATTCATCAAGGACGACCTCAAGCTGGACTCGCCTTACGGCATCCGCCTGATCCAGGGTAGCCACCTGATTGTGCCCAAGCTGTATGACGCGCCAAATGCCTTCATCCTGCAGAACGAAGACCAGCGGATTGTGTTCACCATTCCGTACATGGACCAGTTCACCATCATCGGCACCACTGACCGCGAATACACCGGCGATCCGGCCAAGGTCAGCATTACCGAAGAAGAAACCGACTACCTGCTTAATGTGGTCAACGCCCACTTCAAGCAGCAAGTGAGCCGCAGCGACATTCTGCGCACCTACTCCGGCGTGCGCCCGCTGTGCAATGACGAGTCCGACAACCCTTCGGCCGTGACCCGCGACTACACCCTGGCATTGTCTGGCGCAGCGGGCGAAGCCCCGCTTCTATCGGTATTTGGCGGCAAACTGACCACCTATCGCAAGCTGGCCGAATCGGCCATGGCACAGCTGACACCCTACTTCACCCAGATCAAGCCGAGCTGGACCGCCAGCGCGACATTACCCGGCGGCGAAGGCATGACCACGCCAAAAGCCCTGAGCGAGGCCCTGGTCAGCAAATACAGCTGGCTGGATGCCGCAATTGCCAAGCGCTGGGCAATCACCTATGGCAACCGCTCCTGGAGCTTGCTCGAAGGTGCACAAGGCCTGAGCGACATGGGCGAGCATATCGGCAGCGGCCTTTACAGCCGTGAGGTTGATTACCTGTGCAACCAGGAATGGGCACTGGAGGCACAGGACATCCTGTGGCGCCGCACCAAGCTTGGGTTGTTCACCACGGCCGAGGAACAGGCCCACCTGAGCCAGTACATGACCACCCTTGGCCTGAAACACCGCAAGGTTCAGGCCGCTTAATTCGCGTTTAGATGGCCCGTGGGAGCGAGTCCGCTTGCACGGGCCTTCGCTCCTCCCCCCCGCACTGCCTGCCTTTCATTCGGTTTTCCGAACGCACTCCCCCCCAATGATTCGGCTTTCCGGGCATCTGCATGCCACCGAAGTCCCGACATAAAACTTTAATTAGTTATAAATCAGCAGGTTAGGCTTTAATGCCAGGGCTGGCACGACTCATGCTCTACACTCTAAGCCGAATGCTTAAACAGAGCGTTTAGCCTGTTGAGACGTTCTGAGTAAAAAAGGGCCTGCAAACAGGCTCAATAAAAAAAACAATGTCGAGGAAACATCGATGCGCATCGTTCCGCAACTTTTGGGCGCAGCAATTGCTGCAGCTCTGATTAGCACTCCAGTTTTTGCAGCCGAATTGACCGGCACACTGAAGAAAATCAAAGAATCCGGCACCATCACCCTTGGGCATCGTGACTCCTCCATTCCGTTCTCCTACATCGCGGACGCTTCCGGCAAACCGGTTGGCTACTCCCATGATGTGCAACTGGCTATCGTTGAAGGGCTGAAAAAACAGCTCGACATGCCGGACCTGAAGGTCAAGTACAACCTCGTTACCTCCCAGACCCGTATCCCGCTGGTGCAGAACGGCACCGTTGACGTTGAGTGTGGTTCCACCACCAACAACGTTGAACGCCAACAGCAGGTCGACTTCTCGGTCGGCATCTTCGAAATCGGTACGCGCCTGCTGTCCAAAAAGGACTCGCCTTACAAGGACTTCGCTGACCTGAAAGGCAAAAACGTCGTGACCACTGCTGGTACCACCTCCGAGCGCATCCTCAAGGCGATGAACGCCGACAAGCAGATGGGCATGAACGTGATCTCGGCAAAAGACCACGGCGAAGCCTTCAACATGCTGGAGTCGGGCCGTGCTGTTGCTTTCATGATGGACGACGCCCTGCTGGCCGGTGAAATGGCCAAAGCCAAGAAGCCTACAGACTGGGCCGTGACCGGCACTCCACAGTCTTACGAAATCTACGGCTGCATGCTGCGTAAAGGCGATCCGGAATTCAAAAAGGCCGTGGATGACGCCATCGTTGCCTACTACAAGTCGGGCAAGATCAACGACACCTACAAAACCTGGTTCGAGTCGCCGATTCCACCAAAAGGCCTGAACCTGATGTTCCCGATGAGCGATGAGCTCAAAGCGTTGATTGCCACCCCTACCGACAAGGCAGCAGACGACAAACCGGCTGAAGAAAAGAAATCCTGATTTCAGCCGGCTGAAACCCCCGGGCGCAAGCCATTGCGCCCGGGGGTGTCGACCACCTTTGGACTAAGCTTCTTATTGCATTAGAGAGCACTCGACCCGCCGGTTATCGAGCGGGTTAAGTGTGCCCGGCGACCCTGCCGGGTGAGAACGGATTCCCTGAAGCAAGTGCTTGTTTATAGACCCATCTGAGGGGAGACCCTGCATGAATTACAATTGGGACTGGAGCGTGTTCTTCAAGTCCACCGGCGTAGGCAGCGAGACATATCTCGACTGGTTTATTTCCGGCCTGGGCTGGACCATCGCTATCGCTGTTGTCGCCTGGATTGTCGCGCTGATCCTGGGTTCGCTGCTGGGCGTGATGCGCACCCTGCCGAACCGCTTTATCGCGGGCATTGCCACGGTATACGTAGAAATCTTCCGTAACGTTCCGCTGCTGGTGCAGCTGTTTATCTGGTACTTCCTGGTGCCCGATCTGCTGCCACCCAACCTGCAGGAATGGTACAAGCAGGACCTCAACCCGACCACTTCGGCTTATCTGAGCGTTGTCGTGTGTCTGGGCCTGTTTACCGCCGCACGTGTTTGCGAACAGGTACGTACCGGTATCGAAGCCCTGCCACGGGGCCAGGAAGCAGCGGCCCGCGCCATGGGTTTCAGCATGGCGCAGATCTACTGGAACGTGCTGCTGCCACAGGCCTACCGGATCATCATTCCACCGCTCACCTCCGAATTCCTCAACGTGTTCAAGAACTCGTCCGTGGCCTCGCTGATCGGTTTGATGGAACTGCTGGCGCAAACCAAACAGACGGCCGAGTTTTCCGCCAACCTGTTTGAAGCCTTCACCCTGGCCACGTTGATCTACTTCACCCTGAACATGAGCCTGATGCTGTTGATGCGCCTGATCGAGAAAAAAGTAGCCGTACCCGGTCTCATGTCTCTGGGGGGCAAATAATGGACTTCTTCGATTTCAGCGGGATTGTCCCCGCCCTGCCGGGCCTGTGGAACGGCATGATCATGACCCTCAAGCTGATGGTCATGGGCGTTGTCGGTGGTGTGGCCCTGGGCACCGTGCTGGCCCTGATGCGTTTATCGTCAAGCAAGTGGATGGCCAACCTGGCCGGCGCTTACGTGAACTATTTCCGTTCCATCCCGCTGCTGCTGGTGATTACCTGGTTCTACCTGGCGGTGCCGTTCGTGCTGCGCTGGATCACCGGCAAGGACACCCCGATCGGGGCGTTCGAGTCGTGCCTGGTAGCCTTCGTCATGTTCGAAGCAGCCTACTTCTGCGAAATCGTGCGAGCAGGCGTGCAGGCCATCCCCAAGGGTCAAATGGGTGCAGCCAAGGCCCTGGGCATGAGCTACGGCCAGGCCATGCGCCTGATCATCCTGCCCCAGGCCTTTCGTAAAATGACCCCGCTGCTGCTGCAACAGAGCATTATCCTGTTCCAGGACACCTCTCTGGTCTACACGGTTGGCCTGGTGGATTTTCTCAATGCCTCGCGTTCCAGTGGCGACATCATCGGCCGCTCCAATGAGTTCCTGATCTTCGCCGGTCTGGTGTATTTCATCATCAGCTTTTCCGCCTCGCTGCTGGTCAAGCGTCTGCAAAAAAGGTTTGCCGTATGATCTCGATCAAGAACATCAACAAGTGGTACGGGGACTTCCAGGTACTGACCGATTGCAGTACTGAAGTCAAAAAAGGCGAAGTGGTCGTTGTCTGTGGCCCGTCGGGCTCGGGCAAGTCGACCCTGATCAAGTGCGTCAACGCCCTTGAACCGTTCCAGAAAGGCGACATCGTGGTTGACGGCACCTCCATTGCCGACCCGAAGACCAACCTGCCGAAGCTGCGTTCGCGGGTTGGCATGGTGTTCCAGCACTTCGAACTGTTCCCGCACATGACCATCACCGAAAACCTGACCATTGCCCAGGTCAAGGTATTGGGCCGCAGCAAGGCTGAAGCCACCAAAAAAGGCCTTGAGCTTCTGGAACGCGTAGGCCTGTCGGCCCATGCCCACAAGCACCCCGGCCAGCTTTCCGGCGGGCAACAACAACGTGTGGCGATTGCCCGCGCCCTGGCCATGGACCCGATCGTCATGCTGTTTGATGAACCGACCTCGGCCCTTGACCCGGAAATGGTCAACGAAGTGCTCGACGTCATGGTGCAGTTGGCCAACGAAGGCATGACCATGATGTGCGTGACCCACGAAATGGGTTTTGCCCGCAAGGTCGCCAACCGGGTGATCTTTATGGATCAGGGCAAAATCGTCGAAGACTGTGAGAAAGAAGAGTTTTTCGGTGATGTATCGGCCCGCTCCGAGCGTGCCCAGCACTTCCTCGCCAAGATCCTGCAGCACTAAACACCCGTTCAGCTCCCACCGGCTTGGGTGGGAGCGGGCTTGCTCGCGATGGCAGCGATCCTGGTTAACTGATGAACCGCGCCGCTCCCATCGCGAGCAATCCCGCTCCCACAGTGGATCTACGTGAACGGTCAACCACTGCACAGTGGTTGACCCAAGGCATCTGTGATGAAATGCGACCCCACTCTTTATCGCGGTGCTCCGCCCTCACTTGCCGTGAAACCTCGCCTGCTCCGTCATTTCCTGCTGCCTCTGCTGATCATCCTGTTGACGATCGGCCTGGGCTACGCGGGCTATCGCATCAGTGAACACTTCGGTATTCGTACCCTGAGCGAAACCGGCGAACGCCAACTGGAACTGCATGCCCGTACCGTTGAAAGTGAGCTGGGCAAATACACTTACCTGCCCAGCCTGCTGGAGCTGGAGTCCAGCGTTTCGCGATTGCTCGCCGATCCCTCCGTGCAGAACCGGGTCACCGTCAACCAATACCTCGAAGGCCTGAACCGCCGCAGCCGCAGCCGGGCCATCTATGTGCTCGACACCACCGGCCGCGTGATGGCTACCAGCAACTGGCGGGATACCGACAGTTATCTGGGCGAGGACCTGTCATTTCGCGCCTATTTTCAGGATGCCGTACGCGGCCAGCCCGGACGCTTCTACGGCATTGGCAGTACCTCGGGTGAACCCGGCTACTACCTCGCCCACGGCCTGGAAGAGCAGGGCAAGATCATTGGCGTGGCCGTGATCAAAGTCCGCCTCGAAGCCCTTGAGGAGCGCTGGCAACGCGCCCGCCTCGAAGCCTACGTCAGCGACGAGAACGGCATTATCATCCTGTCCAGCGACCCTACCCGGCGGCTCAAGTCCATCCACCCGCTCAGTGCCGACACCAAGGAGCGCCTGGCCCGCAGCCTGCAGTACTACTGGTGGCCGCTCAACGAGCTGGAACCGCTGGAGCGGGAAAACCTCGCCGAAGGCGTAGAAAAAGTCACCTTCGCCAGCAGTAACGATGTGGTGACCGACCACCAGGAAGTCAGCTACCTGGCGCAAACCCGCAGGCTTAACGACACCCCCTGGGACATCACCCTGCTCACGCCATTGCAAGACCTGCGCCGTGAAGCGGCGAACCAGGGAATGCTGGTGGCGGTGGCATTTGCCTTGCTGGCCTTTTTGCTGATTGCCTGGAATGAGCGACGCAAAGTGATAGCCACCCGACTGGCTGCACGGGAAGCCCTGCAAGAGGCCAACAACCAGCTGGAGCGCAAGATCACCGAGCGCACCACCCACCTGCGGGCCAGCAACGAACGGCTCAAAGGCCAGATACGCGAGCGGCGCCAGGCCGAAGACACCCTGCGCCGCGCCCAGGATGAACTGGTACAGGCGGGCAAGCTGGCGGCCATCGGGCAGATGTCCACCAGCATCGCCCATGAACTGAACCAGCCGCTGGCGGCCTTGCGCACGCTGTCGGGCAATACCGTGCGCTTTCTTGAACGCGGTGATCTCAAGGTCGCCGCGGACAACCTCGGCACCATCAACAATCTGGTCGACCGAATGGGCCGCATCACCGCTAACCTGCGCTCCTTCGCCCGCCGCGGTGACGATCATGGCCAGGCCTGCCTGGGCAAGGCCGTTGACGCCGCCCTGCAACTGCTCGCCAGCCGCATGGAAGAATCAGGGGTGCAACTGCATCGAGACTTCACGGAGGTGGCGCTCAAGATTGATCAAACCCGACTTGAGCAAATTCTGGTCAACCTGATCGGCAATGCCCTGGACGCCATGCAAGGTCAGGCGACACAACCGCAACTGTGGCTGACGGGCGAGCCCAACGACGCCAAATACCGTCTGTGTGTGCGCGATAACGGTCCCGGGATCGAGCCAGAAGCACGCAAACATCTCTTTGAACCCTTCTTCACCACCAAACCCGGCGAACAGGGTCTAGGCCTTGGCCTGACCCTGTCGGCCAGCCTGGCCGCTGCTGCCGGCGGCAGCCTCAGCGTCGAGTTCCCGGTCACCGGTGGTGTCGCATTTGTCCTTCTTTTGCCGCTGGTACAACCTGCTAAGGCCGACACGCCATGAATAACGACCTGACGGTCCTGATTGTTGAAGACGATCCCCATGTTCTGCTCGGCTGCCAGCAGGCGCTGGCGCTCGAAGATATTCGCAGCGAAGGCGTCAGCAGTGCCGAACAGGCGCTGGCGCTGGTAGGCGACAACTTCCCGGGTATCGTCATCAGTGATATCCGCCTGCCCGGAATGGATGGTCTTGAACTGCTCAAGCACCTCAAGGCCCGCGACCGCACCCTGCCGGTGGTATTGATTACCGGGCATGGCGATATTTCCATGGCCGTGGGCGCCATGCGTGACGGTGCCTATGACTTTATGGAGAAACCCTTCTCCCCCGAACGCCTGGTTGATGTGGCCCGTCGTGCGCTGGAGCAGCGCAGCCTGGCGCGGGAAGTCTGGTCGTTGCGCCGTCAGCTTGCCGAGCGTGATTCACTTGAAGGACGCATCATCGGCCGCTCGCCGGCCATGCAGCAGTTGCGCGAACTGATAGCCAACGTCGCCGATACTTCAGCCAACGTGCTGATTGAAGGTGAAACCGGTACCGGCAAGGAGCTGGTCGCCCGCTGCCTGCACGACTTCAGCCGCCGCCAGCCCCAGCAGTTTGTCGCCCTCAACTGCGGTGGTCTGCCGGAAAACCTGTTTGAAAGCGAAATTTTCGGCCACGAAGCCAACGCCTTTACCGGGGCAGGCAAACGTCGCATCGGCAAAATCGAACACGCCCATGGCGGCACGCTGTTTCTCGACGAAGTGGAAAGCATGCCGCTCAACCTGCAGATCAAACTGCTGCGGGTTTTGCAGGAGCGCACTCTGGAGCGCCTGGGCTCCAACCAGAGCATCGATGTGGACTGCCGGGTTATCGCGGCGACCAAATCCGACCTCGACCAACTGAGCAAGGCCAGCCAGTTTCGCAGCGACCTGTACTACCGCCTGAACGTGGTCACACTTGAGCTGCCTCCTTTGCGCGAACGCCGCGAAGACATCCTGCAACTGTTTGAATACTTTCTGCAGCAATCATCATTGCGTTTCGACCGTGCGGCCCCGGAGCTGGATAACCAGACCCTGTCCAGCCTGATGAGTCATGACTGGCCGGGCAATGTGCGGGAACTGCGCAACGTGGCCGAACGTTTTGCCCTGGGCCTGCCGGCGTTCAAAAAGCCGGGGAGCAATGCAGCGCAGGGGCTGGGGTTTTCCGAGGCGGTGGAAGCGTTCGAACGCAACCTGCTCAACGATGCCCTGCAACGCAGCGGCGGCAACCTGACCCAGGCCAGCCAGGAACTGGGCATGGCCAAGACCACCCTCTTCGATAAAGTCAAAAAATACGGGCTCGCGCACTGATGGATCTGATTCTCAAAGCTGCACTGGGCGCTGGAGTGGTGATCATTCTGGCCATGCTGGCCAAAACCAAAAACTACTACATCGCAGGGCTTGTGCCGCTGTTTCCAACCTTTGCCCTGATCGCCCACTACATCGTCGGCAAAGGCCGCTCGGTGGACGACCTGAAAACCACCATTGTGTTCGGCATGTGGTCGATCATTCCTTACTTCGTGTACCTCGCTGCCCTGTACGTGCTGGTCGATCGCATGCGCCTTGAAGCCTCGCTGGCGCTGGCCGCCGTAGCCTGGCTGATGGCCGCGACCGTGCTGGTCAGCGTTTGGGTACGCCTGCACTGAAACGATGGGAGCGGGCTTGCTCGCAATACACATGACGCGGTTTGCCAGATAAACAGCAGTGACAACCTCGCTGGCAACCCCGGCCCCCACAGGCCAAGTCGTTTGGCCCGCCCCTTGCATTTACCCCTTAAAGCCCGCCCTGCCTGGATCGGCGGCGATGACATGGGGTAAATCACACTTTGAATATTCTCGATCTTGATCACAGCCTGACCTCACAAGCACCGATTAAGCAACGTCTGACCGACGGTCGTGCCACACGCCTGGACTTGCTGGAACTGGGGCCGCAACTGCGTCTGTGGTCCACCGAACGCAATTACCGGCGCTTCGCTGAACGTCTGCAACAACGGCCGAAACGCTCCACGCAGCGGCCAGAAATCTTTTTTATAGGCTCCGGCGACTATCACCACCTGACCCCGGCCTTGCTCGCGGACTTGCCCGAACCGATCACCCTGATCCACTTCGACAACCATCCTGACTGGGTACGCTTTGCCCCCCGCCGCCATTGCGGTTCGTGGGTCAACCGCGCCTTGAAGCTGCCGAACATCAAACGCATAGTCACCCTCGGCCCCTGCAGTGACGACCTGCAAAACCCGCAGTTCAAGGGCGCAAATCTCGGAGCCCTGTGCCGTGGCGATTTGCAACTATTCCCCTGGCAGCATGCCCCCACCAAGGTCTGGGGCCGAATCGGCGACGGCGCAGGGCACGAGCAGCACGAGAACCTGTTGCACTGGCGCAACCTCGCCGATCAGGACTGGCCGACCTTTCTCGACGAGTTGATCCGCAGTCTGCCTACCGAAGCGATCTGGATAACCGTGGACAAAGACGTACTCGCCAGCGAAGACGCCGCCACCAACTGGGATCAGGGTGGTATGCGCCTGACCCACTTGCTTCACGCCCTTCGTGCCCTGGCCACCAGCAAGCGGGTATTGGGTATTGATGTTTGCGGTGAGTTTGCCAAGGCTGCGCACCGCAATGTGCTCAAACGCTGGGAGGCCCGATCGGACCAGCCAGCACCTGGGCGCTGGAGTGAAAGCGATCTGCTGCGCAACTCAACCACCAATGAAGCGCTGATCCATTTATTCGAGGAGCTGTTCCCATGTCCTTGATCGTAATTGCGCTGGTGGCGTTTTCCATTGTGCTCGATGTTATCGGCCAGCTGTGTTTCAAAATCGGCCTGGACCGCTTGCCGGAACTGGAGGGTGGTTTTCGCCTGAATGCCTTCTGGGGTCAGGTATTTAGTGCACCGATGCTGTGGGCTGGGGTCGGCGCTTACGTGATTGAGTTCTTCGTCTGGCTGGAGGCCCTGTCGAGGGCACCCTTGAGCTTGCTATTCCCGGCCGCTGCGCTGGCGTATTGCGGTGTGGTATTCGCCGGCAAGGTGTTCCTGGGCGAACACGTCAGCCGTCGGCGCTGGATGGGCACCCTGGTTATTACCCTTGGAGTGATGCTGGTCTGCATCACCGCAGCTTGAGGAGTTGAGCAATGGCAAACACTGACGGGTTAAAAGCCCCGGATAACGGCTGGCTGCACGGGCGTTTGGGCACGATTGTGCTGTGGGCCTTGTTGATTGCTCTCGAGAGCGCAGGACAAATAGCCACCAAAATCGGTGGCGATCAATTGGGACAGATGGACTTCACCCTGCAGTGGCTCCAGGCCGTGCTGCTCAACCCGGGAGTATGGGTGGCCATTGCCTGTTATTTCGGCGCGTTTTTTGTCTGGATGCTGATATTGCGCCGCAGCAGCCTGTCGCTGGCGTTTCCCCTGAGTTCACTGGTATTTGTCGGGGTGCTGATGGGCTCCTGGCTGGGCCTTGGCGAGCAAATCAGCGCACTGCACTGGGCAGGCGTGGCGGTGATTGTCGGCGGGATTGCGCTGCTGGCCGATGGTGAACCGGAACATTGAGTCACTGCCTGCTTTCCCTTAGCCCAACCCTCTCTTTCCGGGAGAGGGTTGGGAGGGCCGCTTCAGAATTTGTAACTGACCGCCGTCTGCACCGCGCCCTGATTCACATTGCCCTGCTCGCGTACGATGCTGCTGTCCGCCGCCGCCCTCAGCAGGCGTGTCCAGCTGGCACTGGTCACCAGCGACCAGTTCGCGGTCAGCGGAAACTCGAAATTCTGGGTCAAGGTAACATTCTGGAGGCCGCCACTGGCCTTGTACGCGGAAATCCCTGACGCCTGCGCCTCGCTGTCACTTACGCCAAAAAAGGTCGACATCTGCCGACCATCAGCAAAGTGCACCGCCAACTGGCTGCTGCCGATAATCCCCTGCCCCAGCGGGTAACCCAACTCGCCCCCGACCTGACCCAGCACCCCGCCTTGACCGCCTGCACCACCCACCGCCTGCCCGAGCTGTGCGTAGACACGCCAGAAGTCAGCCGGGCTGTACTGCACAAAGCCGCCGAACATGGCCATGTCTGAAACATCGCGCAGGCCCCGCAGCGAACCATTGGCATTGCGTCCCGACACATAGTTGAGCACGGGCCCTGCGCTCCAGCCGTCGGCCTTGAAAGCACTCCAGGTCAGGCCGTCATCGGTATTGAGGCTGACATCGCCCCAGTCCACATCAAAATACGGCAATGGCACTGTCTGGTAGCGGCTGGCGCTTGGATCATACGGCTGATAGCCAATCCCCATGCCCACTTCCCCACTGGGGCCGTCTGCGGCATGGGCAGCCGCGCTGACGCCCAACAAAGTGAGCAGCAAAAAAGCACAGACCGGAGTTTTCATCACGAGGGTTCCATAGAGGTTCTATGCGCGCATCAATCCCTTTTTAGCGCGGCCTGCGCAAGCACTCATGTTGTTTGTAGCAAGCTACAAAAATTGTAGCTTCAAGCCCGACTGCCACCCAAAAACTCGCGCAGAGCCCCAGCCCACGGGGCTTTCAATAGTTGGCACAGTCAATGCTATGTCCTCTGGCAAGCGCAAAAAGCGCGCCTTTTCGACAGGACAATGCAGATGATGCAATGGCATATCGTGTGTGATTTCGACGGGACCATTACCCGTACCGACGTCATCGACAACATTCTTCAACGTTTCGCCGACCCCAGCTGGGAAGCGATCGAAGACCAATGGTTGCAGGGTGACATCGGTTCGCGTGAATGCCTGAGCCGCCAGCTGTCGCTGGTCAAAGCCACGCCTGCCGAGCTGCTGGCCTATTTCGACAGCGTTGAGATTGACCCTGACTTCCCCGACTTCGTCGACCACGTCATCGGTCTTGGCTCCTCCATCGAGGTCGTCAGTGACGGCATCGAACAAGCCATCGCCCGCATTCTGGCCCGTAACTACGTAAGCCTGTTGCCGATCCTGGCCAACCGCCTGCGTCAGGTCGACCAGAACAGTTGGCGCATCGACTTCCCTTATTCCAGCGACGCCTGCCGTGCCGCTTCGGGCAACTGCAAGTGCAAATCCGCCCCCGACGGCAAACGCGTGCTGGTGATTGGCGATGGCCGCTCCGACATGTGCGTGGCCTCTGGCGCCGATTTCGTCTTTGCCAGGGACAGCCTGGCCGAACACTGCGAGCGCAACGGTATCCCGTACGCACGATTTGACTCCTTTGCCGAACTCCCGGCCCTGCTCGCCAAACTGCCGAGCCATGCCGCCAACGCGCCCCACTATTCTCGTGAACAGCAGGAACTCTTCAATCATGTCTGATATTCGAATCGCTACCCCTGAAGACCAGATTCTTCTGGAAAAAGAAGCCAAGTACTGCTCGTACGGCGACACCGTTCACTACATCGAACCACCGCGCATTTTTAGCCGCTGCGAAGGCTCCTACGTGTGGGACACCGAAGACCAGGCCTACCTCGACCTGCAAATGTGGTACTCGGCAGTCAACTTCGGTTATTCCAACCCGCGCCTGAACAACGCCCTCAAGCAACAGATCGACACCCTGCCGCAGATCGCCAGCCAGTATCTGCACAAGGGCAAGATCGAGCTGTCGGAGCGCATTGCAGTCGACGCCAAAAACAAGTTCGGCCTCGACGGTCGTGTGCACTTCAACGTCGGCGGCTCGCAATCCATCGAAGACTCGCTGAAGGTGGTGCGTAACGCCAGCAACGGCAAAAGCCTGATGTTCGCCTTCGAGGGCGGTTACCACGGCCGCACCCTGGGCGCCTCATCGATCACCTCGAGCTACCGCTACCGTCGCCGTTACGGCCACTTTGGCGAACGCGCCAACTTCATCCCGTTCCCGTACCACTTCCGCGGGCCAAAAGGCATGACCAAGGAAGAGTACGGCAGCCACTGCGTGCAACAGTTCGCCCGTCTTTTCGAGACCGAATACAACGGCGTGTGGGACCCGAAAGTCGGCCAGAGCGAATACGCCGCGTTCTACGTCGAGCCGATCCAGGGCACCGGCGGCTATGTGATCCCGCCGATGAACTTCTACAGCGAGCTCAAGCACGTACTGGATCAGCACGGCATTCTCATGGTGGTTGACGAAATCCAGATGGGCTTTTGGCGCACTGGCAAGCTGTGGTCGATCGAACACTTCGACGTCAAACCCGACGTCATCGTGTTCGGCAAGGCACTGACCAACGGCCTCAACCCGCTGGGCGGCATCTGGGCCCGTGAAGAGCTGATCAACCCCAAGGTATTCCCGCCGGGCTCGACCCACTCCACCTTCGCCTCCAACCCGCTGGGTACTGCGGTGGGCCTGGAAATGTTCAAGATGACCAGCGAAGTCGACTATGGCGCGATGGTCATGGCCAAGGGCAAGTACTTCCTCGACGGCCTGCAAGATCTGCAAAAACGCTACCCGATCATCGGTGACGTCGACGGCCTGGGCCTGGCCCTGCGCTGCGAAATCTGCGGCCCGGACGGTTTTACCCCGGACAAGGCCACTCTCGACTTCATGGTTGAGGAAGGCATGAAGGGGGATATCGAAATCGACGGCAAACGTCTGGGTCTGATTCTCGACGTGGGCGGCTACTACAAGAACGTTATCACCCTGGCGCCGTCGCTGGAAATCAGCTACGCCGAAATCGACCTGGGCATCGCCCTGCTCGATCGCCTGCTGGCTCGGGCCATGAAACGGTGAACGGGGCAGAGATCGATCTGGGCGAAGGCAACACCGGTTTCGTTCTCGGCACGGGTGAGGTCGGGGTCTTGTTGATCCACGGCCTTACCGGCACCCCGACGGAGTTGCGTCGGGTTGCCCAGGGGCTGGCAAAAGACGGGACGTGCACGGTGTACGTCCCCACCCTGGCCGGGCACTGCGGTGACAACAGCGACCTGCAGGCCACCGGCTGGCTGGACTGGTATGAAGGCGTGCGCAAGACCTTTGCCGGGATCCGGCAGCGCCACCAGCAGGTGTTCGTCGGCGGGCTGTCGATGGGTGCGGTAATGTCGATGTACCTGGCCTCCGAACACCCGGGCCAGGTCGCCGGGCTGTTGATGTACTCCACGACCTTGCGCTATGACGGCTGGAGCATCAACAAGCTGGCCTTTATGACCCCGCTGCTGATGAAGATCCCCTTTGGTGTGCACCTGTGCAGCTTTGAGGAAAAGCCGCCCTACGGTATTAAAAACCAGCGCCTGAGGGCCATTGTCGAGCGCCAGATGAAAGCCGGCGAGAGCAGCAATGCCGGGTTGTTGACGATGGAAGGGATCACCGTGCGTGAACTGCACCGGATGAATGCCGTGGTGAAAAAACGCATGCCTTCGATCACCACCAAAGCCCTGGTGCTGCACTCCATTGAAGACGATATCACCAGCCGCTGGAACGCCGATTACGTCGAACGCCATCTGGGCGGGCCGGTGACCAAGGTGCTGCTCGACAACTGCTATCACATGATCACCGTCGACCTGCAATACCGCCGCGTGATCGAACTGAGTGACGCCTTTATCAAGAAAAACAGCCGCACGGCACCGGTCCCTGTCGAGTACCTCAAGCAGGCCTGAGCCCAAGGACGCCCCATGATTACAGCCCAAGTCTTTTCATCCATTCAGGCAATCGACCGTGAAGCCTGGAATGACTGTTTTCCAGATGCCCTGGAGGATTGGGATTACATTATGGCCGTCGAAAAAGCCGGGATTGAAGGCTTTGCATGGCGTTACCTGACGCTGTTCGAAGGTTCCACCCTGATTGCCGCAGCGACTGCGTTCACCACGTGCTATCGCCTCGACACCACGGTCCAGGGCATCGGCAAACGCTTTACCGAAAAACTCAATCGCGCACTCCCGGGGTTGGTGCAGCTAAAGCTTTACGCCATCGGCTCACCAGTGACCGAACAATGCAGTGCGGGAACGGCCAGTCATGTACAGGCGGCGCAGCGCCCTGCCCTGCTCGCCCGGTTGCTGACCCTGGCCCAGACCGATGCGGCCCGCCTGGGTATCGGTCTGATTGCCGTCAAGGACGTCCCCAGCCATGACGCTGACTGGGCGCACAGCTGCAAGGCGGCGGACTTTCAGGCCATGCCCGGCTTGCCCAGTGCGACGCTGCCCGTGCCCTTTGGGTCAGTGGACGGCTACCTTGGCTCGCTGGGCAAGTCCACCCGCAAAGACATGCGCCGCAAACTGCGTACGCCTGGCCCACGGGTGGAATGGCGCAACGCAATTGACGACGTCTTGCCTGAAATCATGCGCCTGTACGAGGCCAGCCTGGCGCGCAGTGATCTGCAACTGGAGCGCTTACCAGCGACCTATTTCACCGGTATCCTCCAACAACTCGGCGACCGGGCAGTGTGCGTTTTGTACTGGCTCGACGATCAACTGGTGGCGTTCAATCTGGTGTTGATTGACGAACACCGTCTGATCGACAAGTTTTTTGGTCACGACCTTGAGCTCACCCGTGACTACAATCTGTACTTCAGGAGTTGGCTGGTGAATGTCGATTACTGCATACGTCACAATATTGCCCTGTACGAATGCGGTCAGGCCGGCTACGCGAGCAAGATTCGTCTGGGCTGCACCTTTCAGAGCAATACGCTGTTTTTCCGGCATCGCAACTGGCTGATCAATAACGCACTCAAACTGGTCAAACTGTTCATTCGCCCTGACCGCCACGACCCGGCACTGGCGGCTGCGATAAGCGAGTACTAATGCCCTCCACGCCCAAAACACCGCGCCAGCCACAACCCTTCAAAGTGTCGCGCTGGACCGTACAGCGCAAACTGGTGCTGGCGTTCTGGCTGGTCAGCGTGATCCCGACCATGATTGCTGCCGAACTGGCAGCGACCACCCTGTCGCAGATTTTCGACAGTAACGTACGGGTCTGGCTGCAGGAGTCGACCAAAATCGTCAAGGACGAGATCAGCGAAATCCTCGCGGACAACGCCCGCGCCGCCAAGCTGCTTCTGCAACACGCCCACCCGCCGTCCTCCAGCAAGGCCATCCGCCATGACCGGCTGACTGCCGATATCGCCGAAGCCATGGGCATAGACGTGGTCGCGCTGATCCGTGACAGCGACCACAAAGTGATTTTCAGTACCGCCAGCGACACCATTGTCGACCAGATCAGCCTGAGCCCCAACGCTGTACTGCAAACTATCAATGTCGGCGGTGTGCCAACCGGCACCGTAGTCTCCACCTTTGCCACCAGCCAGGATGGAGTGAACTATCAGCTGCTGGTGGCTACCTATATGGACAGCAGCTTTCTGACCAGCGTGGCCGACGTGCACTCCCTCGACTTGCGTTTGTACCTGTCCAATACGGCAGGCTTTGCCGAGATATTCTCCAGCCAGCGTTTCGAAGACCGCCAGCTGATGGTGCCCGGCGCCATCGAACAAACCCTGCGGGAAACCCGTCAGCCCAGCGAACAATTCACCAGCCGCTACAGCGGCTTGTACTGGCCCATCCTTAACGACACCGGTGAGCTGCAAGGGGTGATCTACAGTGGCCTGCTGCGCCATAGCAGCCTGGTGGGGCTGGTCAACCAGAGCAACCTGTTCGCGTTGATCTTCCTGGTCGGCTCGGTACTGTCGCTGACCGTCGGCTGGCTGGTTTCCGAACGCCTTACCCGGCCGTTGCGCGACCTCTCCGAAGGGGTACGCGCCGTCACTGCCGGGGACTACAACCAACGCGTGGCGGTGTCGGGCAACGACGAACTGGCCGAGCTGAGCAGCACCTTCAACCATATGACCGCACGACTGGGCGAGCTGCATCATCTCGAAGCCCAATTGCGTCGCCGCGACCGCCTGCATGCCCTGGGCGAGGTGGCTATGGGCCTGGCCCACGAAATCCGCAATCCGCTGGGCATTATCAAAACCGCGACCCAACTGTTGCACCGCCGGGCCGATCTGGGTGAAACCGACAAGCGCCATCTGGAGTACGTGGTCAGCGAAGTGACCCGCATCAATGACCTGATCACCGAGTTTCTCGAGTTCGCCAAGCCCAGCGCCCCCGTGCGTGCGCCACAGCTGGCGCGGCCTCTGGTCGAAGACATTCTGGGTTTCTGCAAACCGGAGCTGGAAAGCCACACTATTGATGCCCACATCGACGATCAGGCGCCCGGTGCGACCCTGTACGCCGATGCCGGACAACTCAAACAGGCGTGCCTGAACCTGATCATCAACGCCATCGACGCCATGCCTGAGGGCGGATGCCTGACCGTACGTATTTCCCGCGAAGAGGACTACACAGTAATAGGCATTGCTGATACCGGAGAAGGAATCGCACCCGATATGCTTGAGCGTATTTTCACGCCCTTTGTGACGACCAAAGCCTCAGGCACGGGGCTGGGCCTGGCCAAAGTGTTCTCCATCATGGACAGCCACGACGGACGCATCGAATGCATCAGCGAGAAAGACGTCGGAGCCACCTTCAACCTGTACATTCCGGCCCACGGAGGGGATGAAACATGAGTCATAACGTGCTGGTGGTCGACGATGAGCCCAAACTCTGCGACTTGCTCAGCTCGGCACTGAGCCAGAACCGGATTCAGGTCTTCACTGCCAGCAACGGCCTGCAGGCACTTGAAGTTCTGGAGCAGGAAGATATCGACCTGGTGATCAGCGACTGGCGCATGCCCGGCATGGACGGCCCGCAGTTACTGGCCGAGATCAAACAGCGTTACCCGAACCTGCCAGTGATTGTAATGACTGCCTACAGCACGGTAAAAAACGCCGTACAGTCCATACGTAACGGCGCCTACGATTACATCGCCAAGCCCTTTGATATCGACGAGCTGGATATTACGGTCAGCAAAGCCCTGCAGTTTCGCGACATTTTGCGCGACAACGCGCGCATGCGCGCCGAGCTGGACGAGCACCAGCACATCGACAGCCTGATTGGCGACAGCCCAAGCTTTCGCCGGGTGCTGCAGGCCATCGACTCGGTACGCGAGAGCAACGCCACTATCCTGCTGACTGGCGAAAGCGGTACCGGCAAAGAGATGGTCGCCCGCGCCATCCACAAACACGGCAGCCGCGCCGACAAACCCTTTGTCGCGGTCAACTGTGCGGCGATTCCTGAGGGGCTGCTTGAAAGCGAGATGTTCGGCCACCGCAAAGGCGCGTTTACCGGCGCCGTAGCAGACAGGGTCGGGCGCTTTATGCAGGCCGACAAGGGCACCCTGTTTCTCGATGAAGTGGGCGATATGCCCCTGGCCTTGCAGGCAAAAATCCTGCGGGCGCTGCAAGAACGGGTGATCGAGCCAGTGGGGGATCCGCGAGAGCGCAAGGTGGATGTGCGGGTCATCGCCGCGACCAACAAAAACCTGCTGCAAGCCGTAGCCGACAAGGAGTTTCGCGAAGACTTGTATTACCGCCTGAACGTCTTCCCGATTCCGCTGCCCGCGTTGCGCGAACGCGTTGAAGACATCGCCTCGCTGGCGCGGCACTTTGCCCATAACCTGGGTGCTACCGCAGGCAAACGCATCACCGGTTTCAGCCCCAGCGCCTTGCAGGCGATGGCCCAGTACAGTTGGCCGGGCAATATTCGCGAACTGCAAAACTGCGTGGAGCGCGCCACCATTGTGGCCAATAGCAGCACTATCCAGGACAGTGACCTGCCGCCCTACCTGTTCAGTGCCCAACCCGGCCAGAGCAGTGCCTTGCTTGCCCCCGGACCAAGCGTGCCCCCCGACCTGGAAGCCGCCTTGGCCGAAGTCGAAAAAGCCTACATTCTAAGTGCCCTGCAACAGGCCAATGGCGTACAGGCTGCGGCGGCGCAGTTAATCGGCATATCCGAGCGCAGCTTCTGGTACCGCCTGAAAAAGCTGGATATTCATGTCGATAAAATTGTCAGGTAACACCTCAAAGCCCCTCACCCGGAGGGAGAGGGGCTATTGATCTCAAGCGGCTTGCAAGCGTAGTTGCCGTGCTGCCGCGACCATGTTGATCAGTGCCGCTTCAGTCTCGGCCCAGGCCCGGGTTTTAAGGCCGCAGTCGGGGTTGACCCATAGCCGCTCAGCGGGAATACGCTGCGCTGCCTTGCTCAGTAACTTGATCATCTCGGCCGTTTCCGGCACCCGTGGCGAGTGGATGTCATACACACCCGGGCCGATGTCGTTCGGATAGTCGAACGCTTCAAATGCATCAAGCAGTTCCATGTCCGAGCGCGAGGTTTCGATGGTAATCACGTCCGCGTCCATCGCGGCAATCGACTTGATCACATCATTGAACTCGCTGTAGCACATATGGGTGTGGATCTGGGTTTCATCCCCCACACCCGAGGCACATAGACGGAAGGCTTCCACCGCCCAGTCCAGGTATTCCTGCCACTGTGCACGGCGCAACGGCAAACCTTCACGGAACGCGGCTTCGTCGATCTGCACGATTTTGATCCCTGCCTGTTCCAGATCCACCACTTCATCGCGGATCGCCAGAGCCAGTTGTTGCGCCTGTACTTTGCGCGATACGTCTTCGCGGGGGAAGGACCACATCAGCATGGTCACCGGGCCTGTCAGCATGCCTTTCATCACCTTGTCGGTCAGGCCCTGAGCGTACTTGATCCACTCAACGGTCATGGCCTGCGGGCGGCTCAGGTCGCCGAAGATGATGGCCGGTTTTACGCAACGTGAACCGTAGCTCTGTACCCAGCCGTATTGGGTGAACACATAGCCGTCCAGTTGCTCGGCGAAATACTCGACCATGTCATTGCGCTCGGCCTCGCCGTGTACCAGTACGTCCAGACCCAAACGTTCCTGGACCAGTACAGCGTTGCGGATTTCGCTGTGCATCGCGTCGGTGTATTCGCTGGTCGACAACTTGCCTTGTTTGTAAGACTGACGCGCCAGACGAATCGAAGCAGTCTGCGGGAACGAGCCGATGGTGGTGGTCGGGAATGCCGGCAGATTCAAGCGGGCACGCTGCACTTCGATCCGTGCAGCAAAGGGTGACTGGCGCTGGCTGTCGGCGTCGGTGATCGCTGCAATACGGGCTTGTACGGCGGCCTTGTGAATACGTGGCGAGCTGGCCCGGCTTTGTTGTACGGCGCGACTTTGGGCCAGGGCTTCTTGTACCTTGGGGTCTTGCGGGATATTCAGCGCATCACGCAGCACTGCAATTTCAGCGCACTTTTGCTTGGCGAAGGCCAACCAGCTTTTCAGTTCGGCATCCAGTTTGGTTTCGCGGTCCAGATCCACCGGGCTGTGCAACAGCGAGCAGGAACCGGCCACCCACAGGTTATCGCCAAAACGCTCTTCGGCTTCCTGCAGTTGCGCCAGGGCGTTTTCCAGATCGCAGCGCCACACGTTGCGGCCATTGACCAGGCCCAGGGACAACACTTTGTAAGTCGGCAGACGGTCCAGAATGGCATGCAACTGGTCGGGAGCACGCACCAGATCCACGTGCAGGCCATCCACCGGCAGGCCAACCGCCAGGCCGAGATTGTCTTCCAGGCCGCTGAAGTAGGTGGCAACCAGCTTCTTGAGTGGCGAGTATTGAAGAATGTGATACGCGCGTTCAAAGGCGTTTTTCCATTCCTGTGGCAGGTCGAGCGACAGAATCGGCTCGTCGATCTGTACCCATTCCACGCCCTGCTCAGCCAGGCGGGACAGGATTTGAGCGTAAACCGGCAGCAGGTTTTCCAGCAGGTCGAGCTTGTTGAATTCGTTGCCTTTGGCCTTGCCCAGCCACAAGTAGGTCAACGGGCCAATGATCACGGGTTTGACCTTATGGCCCAGCGCCTGTGCTTCTGCCGTTTCTTCAAACAGCTCGTTCCAGCTCAGATCAAAGCGCTGGTCCTGACTGAATTCCGGTACCAGATAGTGGTAGTTGGTATCGAACCATTTGGTCAGTTCCTGGGCATACTGGCCTTTGCCGTGCTCAGCACCGCAGCAGCTCTGACTGGCACCGCGAGCCATGCCAAACAGGGTATCCAGGGTTGGCTGGCGCTGCTCGTCCAGGGTGCTGGAAAAACGCGGGGGGATCACGCCGAACGTCAATGAGTGGGTCAGCACCTGGTCGTACCAGGCAAAGTCACCGACCGGCAACAAATCGATGCCTGCGTCTTTTTGCAACTGCCAGTGGGTGGCACGCAATTGGCGGCCAACGTCTTTCAGCGCGGCCTGGTCAATATCACCCTTCCAATAGGCTTCGAGTGCTTTTTTCAGCTCGCGGTCTGCGCCGATGCGGGGGAAACCAAGATTGTGTGCCAGGGCCATAACAACATTCCTTCGTGTAAGTAATGGCACTATTATCGACACCCGCTACAACATGAGACAAACTCAACGTTTTCGTGTTGATCATCAAAGTTACTCATGGAGCCACTGTGCTGGAAATTCGTCACCTCAAAACCCTGCACGCGTTGCGCGAGTCAGACAGTCTGGTCGAAGCAGCCGAACGCCTGCACCTGACCCAGTCCGCTTTATCCCACCAGTTCAAAGAGCTTGAAGAGCGCATGGGCATGCCCCTCTTTGTGCGCAAAACCAAACCGGTTCGCTTCACCAGCGGCGGCTTGCGCCTGCTGCAACTGGCCGATGCCATGCTGCCCCTGCTGCGCGGTGCCGAGCGCGATATCGCACGTCTG
The DNA here is from genome assembly GCF_035019225.1 of Pseudomonas sp. CCC4.1. Classification (NCBI taxonomy): domain Bacteria; kingdom Pseudomonadati; phylum Pseudomonadota; class Gammaproteobacteria; order Pseudomonadales; family Pseudomonadaceae; genus Pseudomonas; species Pseudomonas sp. CCC4.1. The sequence continues at coordinate 51,686 of NZ_JASJWL010000006.1, forward strand.
GTTGGCGGAACGGCCGGTCGTCTGCATATGGCGATTGAATGCCACAGCTGCTTCCAGTGGTTGATGCCGACCATTGACCAGTTCCGCGATGCCTGGCCCGAGGTCGAGCTGGATCTGGCATCGGGTTTTGCCTTCGCACCATTGCCGGCACTGGCCCGGGGCGATCTGGATCTGGTGGTCACGTCCGACCCGCAGGAAATCGCCGGGCTGACCTATGTGCCGCTATTTACCTATGAAGCCATGCTAGCAGTGGCCAATCAGCATCCATTGGCCAGCAAGCCATTTATCGTGCCTGAGGATTTGAGCAGCGAAATTCTGATCACTTACCCGGTGGAGCGCGATCGCCTCGACATCTTTACCCGCTTCCTGGAGCCGGCCGATGTAGAACCTGCGCAGGTTCGCACCTCGGAGCTGACAGTGATGATGATGCAGCTGGTAGCCAGCGGCCGGGGAGTCTGCGGGATGCCGCACTGGGCGCTGCATGAATACAGCTCACGGGGTTATGTGAAGGCCAAACGCCTGGGCGAGAAAGGCCTGTTTGCGACACTCTACGCCGCGATTCGCGCCGACATGCTGGATGCACCTTATATGCGCGACTTTTTGCTGACAGCCAAGGACACGTCATTTTCGACGCTGGATGGCGTGAGTGCGGTTCGCTGACAACGGCAAGACAGTTTGGGAGCGGGCTTGCCCGCTCCCACCCAGAGCCCGGTCAGCTCTCTTCTATATTGACCAACCGGCGCATATGCACCCGGTCGTAATAGGCCTCCCCCACCCGAATTGCGCAGTCTTCCAGCCCAGACTGTGCAAAACCGCAGCGCTGGTACAACGCCAGTGCAGCATCGCTGTTAGCGCTGACCGTCAGTTCGATCACCTTGGTTTCGGGCTCTTGCTCAGCCAGTGAAACCACCGCCTGCACCAGATGCTCCCCCAGCCCTTGCCCACGAAAAGCCTGCGACACATACAAACCAAACAACGTGGTCTTGTGCCGGGCATCTTCCCAGGGTTCGAATGCCAGGCCGACAATGCCCACCAGTCGGGAATCGACAAAAGCACCGAACAGGGCGCTCAGTTCATCGTCCAGTTTTGCTTCCCACCAGCTCAGCGGTAACTTCTCACGTTGGGTTATGGAGGATACAAAAGCCTCGGGGTGCTGCGCATAAGCCTCAAGCATCAGTTGGCGATAAGCCTTGGCGTTTGCGGGTTCAAGCAGTTCTATAGCCATTACGGGTCCAGGTCATACGGTTTTACGTTGTTCCAGCATCAGCCTCACCGCCAGTGCGGCCAGCACACCGCCCATCACATAGCGCTGCACGGCCAGCCATAGCGGGTTGCGTACAAACCACACGGCAATACCGCTGGCAAACAGCGCGATCAGCAGGTTAACCGTGAAGCTGACGCTGATTTGAGTCAGGCCCAATACAATACTCTGAGTGAACATCGAACCGTGTTCCGGGTTGATGAATTGCGGGAAAACCGACAGATAGAACACCGCCACCTTGGGGTTGAGTACGCTGGTCATAAAGCCCATCGTCAGTAGCTTCGGCATGGCATCCGGCGCCAGGTCCCGGGCTTCGAACGGTGAGCTGGCACCCGGGCGTACAGCTTGCCAGGCCATCCACAGCAGATACAGGGCGCCCGCCCACTTGAGTGCCTCATAGGCCATCGGTACAGCCATAAATACCGCCGTCAAACCCGCAGCGGCGGCAAACATGTGCACGAAAAAACCCGCCACCACCCCGAGCAACGATGTGACGCCTGCCTTGCGCCCCTGGCAGATGGAGCGCGAGATCAGGTAGATCATGTTCGGCCCTGGCGTCAGCACCAACAGCAGGCAGGCCGCAGCAAAAATCAGCAATTCATGGGCTGGAATCATCAGGCCGTCCGGGACTGCAAGGCATTGCGATAAAACGGCAGGACCAGATCCCGGGTCAACGGCGCCAGTACCAGGCCGCCATCGCCCTCGGGGTCGATCCACTGCACTTCTTCAATTTCTGCCGCTGCCACCACGGGCTGACTGATATGCACCAGGAACAGCTCGGCCTGTACCTCAAAACCCGGTTCGTTGACCGCAGGGGCAGCGAAATGGCCCAGCCAGGTCGCGCTGGCCGGGTCGATCACCAAAGCCAGCTCCTCTTCCAGCTCACGGGCCAGGGCGTCGACCGGCTGCTCACCGGCATCGATCTTGCCGCCGGGTTGCATAAAGGCCTGGGTGCCGCGCTTGCGCACCAGCAGGGTCCGCCCATCGAGGCCAATCACTACGGCAGCGGCAATACGAATGATTCTGGAGGTTGCGGGTTCAAATGAGGTCACGGAATTCGGCCAACAAAACAGTAAGGTCAAGAAGGATTGCACGACCCAACGCCCCTGAAAATACACAGATGTCACTTTTACCCGAGCCTTCTGTATGAAGTGCCCGACTTTGGTCGGGATGCTGCCACAGATGAAATCCCGTTCAATGAATAATCTGACAGGGAGTTGGCATTTGCTTGATAGATGACCAACACTCCCCCCAGCAAACCTCCGACTCAAAGAGAGGGTTCTATTGTCCTTTTTCTGTTCTTGACCACGCCAGGCATCACCGCCCGGCGGAACAGACCAGCCTGAAACAGGAAACCGTATGAGCCTGTCACTGTTAAGCCGTTATGCGTTTTTTGCATTCTGCGTCATCTTCACCCTCGCCAGCCTGCCCTTTATGCACCATGAGTGGCTGTGGCCCTTCACGGCCGTGTCACTGGCCTTGAGCCTGCTGGGGATTTTCGATTTGCTGCAAAGCCCCCACGCTGTGCGTCGCAACTACCCGATCCTGGGCAATATTCGCTATCTGGTGGAAGCCATCCGCCCAGAGATTCGCCAATACCTGCTGGAATCTGACAGCGATGCGCTGCCCTTCTCACGGGCGCAACGTTCGCTGGTGTACTCACGAGCCAAGAATGAGAGTGCCGACAAGCCTTTCGGCACTCTGGTTGACGTTTACCAGCCCGGTTTTGAATTTATCGGCCACTCCATGCGCCCGGCCCCGTTGACCGACCCCAGCAGCTTTCGCATCGTGGTGGGCGGCCCGCAATGCAGCCAGCCGTACTCGGCGTCGATCTTCAATATTTCAGCCATGAGCTTTGGCTCACTGAGCGCCAACGCCATCCGCGCCCTCAATCAGGGTGCCAAGCTCGGTAACTTTGCCCACGACACGGGTGAAGGCAGTATCAGCTCCTATCACCGTGAGCATGGTGGTGACCTGACCTGGGAACTGGGCAGTGGCTACTTCGGTTGCCGCACTTCGGACGGGCGTTTCGACCCTGAGCGTTTTGCCGCCCAGGCTCGCACGCCACAAGTGCGGATGATTGAAATCAAAATGAGCCAGGGCGCCAAACCAGGCCATGGCGGTATCCTGCCCAAGCATAAAGTGACCGCGGAAATCGCCGAAACCCGCGGTGTGCCCATGGGTGAAGACTGCATCTCGCCTTCGCGCCACAGCGCCTTTTCAACGCCTATCGAGCTGATGCAATTTATCGCGCAGTTGCGTGAGCTGTCCGGCGGCAAGCCCGTGGGCTTCAAGTTTTGCCTGGGTCATCCGTGGGAGTTTATGGGCATTGCCAAGGCCATGCTGGAAACCGGTATCCTGCCGGACTTTATCGTGATTGATGGTAAGGAAGGCGGCACCGGCGCGGCGCCCGTAGAGTTCACCGACCACATTGGCGCACCGCTGCGCGAAGGCTTGTTGTTCGTCCACAACACCTTGGTGGGCCTGAACCTGCGTGACAAGATCAAGCTCGGCGCCAGCGGCAAGATTGTCAGCGCCTTCGATATAGCCAGCGTGCTGGCCATCGGTGCCGACTGGGCCAACTCGGCGCGAGGCTTCATGTTTGCCATTGGCTGCATTCAGTCGCAGAGTTGCCATACCAACAAGTGCCCCACCGGCGTGGCCACCCAGGACACCTTGCGCCAGCGAGCGCTTGTAGTGCCGGACAAGGCCCAACGGGTTGTGCAGTTCCACCAGAACACCCTCAAGGCCCTGGCCGAAATGCTGGCTGCGGCTGGCCTGGAGCATCCGGCGCAGCTCAAGGCCAAGCACCTGGTACGACGCATGTCCGCCACCGAAATCAAACTGTTCTCACAGTTGCATGTGTTCCTCAAGCCCGGCGAACTGCTCACCGGCGAGGTCAATGGCGAGTTCTATTCGCGCATGTGGCAAATGGCCCGTTCGGACAGCTTTGAGGCCAACGAAATAGCGGCGGCCTGACGGCCCACCAGCAGGCCGCGCTGAAATAAGGCGCTGGCGGGTGTGTTCGAGCAGTAGCTCGAGACATTCAGTAATATCCAACCTTTGCATTTAACCCGTAATACCATCACCCTGCGCGCCGCCGATACGCGGCGCGCAACCTCCGCTGCGCCCGTCGGTCTTAATTTAACCCTTTGTTTGAGTACTCGCCGTGACGCTGAACGGACGCGACCACCGCATCGATTTTTTTCGCGGGCTGGCGCTGATTTTTATTTTTTGGGACCACATCCCGCACAACCCGCTGGCCGAATTTACGGTGCGCAATTTCGGCTTCAGCGATGCTGCGGAGATTTTTGTATTCCTGGCCGGTTATGCCGCCGTGCTGGCCTACGGCAAAATCGCTCAACGTGACGGTTTGTTGGTCGCCAGCGTGAAGATCCTGCGCCGCGCCTGGGTGCTGTATGTGGTGCATATCTTCCTGCTGGCGGTGCTGATGGGCATCGTGTTTTTTGCCAACAACCATGTCGAAACCCGTGACCTGGTGCAGGAAATGGGCCTGCAGTACTTCCTGAGCAATCCGCAACAGGCCCTCACCGACGAACTGCTGCTGCGCTTCAAACCCAACCTGATGGACCCGCTGCCGCTGTATATCGTGCTGTTGCTGGGTTTGCCGCTGGTGCTGCCGATGCTGCTGCGCAAGGCAGGCTATGTGGTTGCCGCGTCCCTGGCCCTGTACTTGCTGGCGCCGGTGTGGAACCTCGCGGCTCAGGAAGGCGGCGTGTGGTTTTTCAACCCTATGGCCTGGCAGTTTCTGTTTATTCTGGGCGGTGCAGCGGCGATCCACGGGCAGCAACCCAAGGCTGCGCAAAACCGTCCCCTGTCGCGTCAACCGGTGTTTGTGGGAGCAGTACTCTATCTGCTGGTGACCGGCCTGCTGGCACTGTCATGGCGATGGCCGCAGTTTCACGATGCGCTCATGCCGCTCTGGCTGGGCGAGTACCTGTACCCGATCAGCAAGACCAACCTTTCACCGGTACGCCTGCTGCATTTTCTGGCCCTGGCTTATGTGGCGGCCAAAGTGGTGCCCCACGGCAACTGGCTGAATAACCGGGTGGCCCGCCAGGCATGCCGCATGGGCCGCTATTCGCTGGAAGTGTTCTGTCTGGGAGTGATCCTGGCGCCGTTGGCTGACATGCTCAATGCGCTGGGCGGTGACGGGTTTGTCGTAAAGGTATTCAGCGCCCTGATGGGCGTGGGGATCATGGCCGTGCTGGCGGCCTGGCTGGACTGGAACAAACGTCTGAACCGCAAGTAGCGAAAGCTGTTGTGGGAGCGGGCTTGCTCGCGATGGAAACGCCGCGGTTGGTCTGACCAACCGAGGTGCTTTTATCGCGAGCAAGCCCGCTCCCACATTGTCAGTGAGTCTGCGTGCGCTGCGTAGGCTGCAGCTTGAACACATAGAACAGCACGGTCAGCAGGATCAGGAAGGCTGGGCCTACAAACAGTGCGATTCGGGTTTCTTCGAAGTAGGCCATCAACCCGACCACCATAAACAAGAACCCCAATGCCGCGTAAGAGCTGTACGGGTACAACCACATACGGTACTTCAGGGCTGCCGCTTCCTGCGGGCTCAGACTCTTGCGAAAGCGCAGTTGCGCCAGCAGGATCATCAACCAGGTCCAGATTGCGCCAAAGGTGGCAATGGCCGTCACCCAGACAAACACCTTCTCCGGCGCCATATAGTTGAGTACAACCCCCAGCAGCAGCACGGCAATCGACAGCAGCAACGCCTGACGCGGCACACCGTTTTTCGCAGTGGTGGCGAAGTTGGCCGGGGCCTGGCCGTTTTGCGCCAGGCTGTAGAGCATGCGACCGGTGCTGAAAATGCCGCCGTTGCACGACGACAATGCCGCAGTAATCACCACAAAGTTGATAATGCCTGCTGCCGTCTTGATGCCCAGACGTTCAAAGGTCATTACAAACGGGCTGCCCGAGGTGCCGATTTCGTTCCATGGGTAGATGGACAGAATCACGAACAGTGCGCCGACGTAGAACAGCAGAATGCGCCAGAACACCGAGCCAATCGCACTCGGAATGGTCTTTTGCGGGTTCTTGGCTTCGCCGGCAGTCAGGCCGATCATCTCGACGCCCAGGTAGGCGAACATCACCATCTGCAAGGACATCAATACGCCCTGGATCCCGTTGGGCAAAAAACCACCGTGAGCCCAGAGGTTGGAAATACCCAGAGCGACTCCGTTATTGCCGAAGCCGAACGCGATAATGCCGATACCGCCGAAGACCATCGCAATGATGGTGACGATCTTGATCAGGGCAAACCAGAACTCGAACTCGCCAAACGCCTTGACCGCGATCAGGTTGATCGAGCCCATGCTGATCAGCGCCGCCAGGGCCCAGATCCAGCGCGGTACATCGGGGAACCAGATGCCCATGTACACCGCCACGGCGGTGATTTCCGCGACACAGGTCACCAGCCACAGGAACCAGTAGTTCCAGCCGGTCAGAAACCCGGCCAACGGGCCGAGGTAGTCCTGCGCGTAGCGGCTGAACGAACCGGCTACCGGGTTGTGCACGGCCATTTCGCCCAGTGCGCGCATGATCACCAAAATGGCCAGGCCGCCGATGATGTAGGACAGCATGATGGCCGGTCCGGCCATTTCGATTGCTTTGGCCGAGCCCAGGAACAGGCCTACGCCGATACAGGCACCAAGCGCCATCAGGCGAATGTGGCGCTCGCCCAGTTCGCGTTTGAGTGGACCGCCCTGCACGCTATCTACGTGGGGCTGGTGGTTGCCGACGGGCATAAAAGTACAACCTCGTATTGTTATTGGGTATCCATCAACAGAGCGTTCGAAAAGACGGGCGGGTTAGCTGTCTTGCCCCCCTGACCGGCCTGGACCTTGTAGGTCGGTAGGTCAAAAGAGAAATGCCCTGCTGAGATCGGCGGCGAGTATTGCACAGCGTTGGTGCACAGTCATGCCCCTACCTAGGACCTATTTACCTGCCGCAAAGGCTCTATTCCTGCACTTACATGGGTAAGCCACGTTGTGGATGCATCCCGACCCTGGATTTATGAGAGCCACTCAGCAGACCGTGCCTATAGAAACACCAGATAAGCCTCACAAATTTTTCACCCGAATCTGCCAGCGTCTACGCTTCTATCAAGCGCAACCAATATGCGTACCTGGATCTGTCGACTATGGGCGTACTGTGGAACTCCAACTCCAGCAAGACGAGGGTGTCATCAGCTGTAACGGACGATGCCGCACCTGCGCCACAACCTCCTGAGCCCAGGCGTTATGGATGGTTTGTGCTCGGGCTTGGGGTGCTGGCCGTCCTGGTTGTGCTGTGGTTTGTGATGGCCCAGGAGGTGCGCAGTTCCAAGTTGCAAGCCCGCGAGTTCAGCCGTTTTGCTGCGTCGCTCAGCTATTCGATGCACGAAGGGCCCAGCAACGCGATGCTTTATCCCGGCGCAGGCCCTTTCGATAAACGCTTGGGTTACAGCGCACTGGGCGACTTTCTGGCACGCCTTCAAAAACGTGATTACGTCATTACTCAACAAAGCCGCTTTTCACCAGCGCTCTTGAGCTATAGCGAGAAAGGGTTTTTCGTACCCTATTCAGAAAAAATTCAGACCGGACTCTCGATCACCGACTGCGCTGGCAGTTCGCTTTATCAGTACAAGTACCCGCAGCAGTTGTATCCCAGCTTTGCAAGCATCCCCCCGCTGGTGGTTCACAGTTTGCTGTTTATCGAAAACCGCAACCTGCTCAACCCTGATGAACCCCAGGCCAACCCTGCCGTGGACTGGCCGCGCTTTGCCATGGCGGCCTACTCCCAGGCTGCAAAACTGCTGCACTTGCCGGGGCAATCTGCGGGCGGCAGTACCCTGGCCACCCAACTGGAAAAGTATCGGCACTCTCCCGATGGGCTGACGCTCTCAGGCGGCGAAAAATTGCGCCAGATGGTTTCTGCCAGCGTGCGTGCCTATCAGAACGGCCCGCAAACCCTGCCAGCCCGGCAAAAGGTGGTGCGTGATTACCTCAACAGCGTGCCACTGTCGGCGGTGCCTGGCCACGGCGAGGTTCACGGCATGGCCGAAGGGTTGCGGGTGTGGTACGGCGCCGATTTCAATCAGATCAACCAGCAACTGAGCAGTACCGCCACTGACCCAAAAAGCCTCGCATCAAGAGGCCTCGCCCTGCGTGAAGTGCTGTCGCTGATGATCGCCCAACGTCGGCCCTCACACTACCTGGCCAAGGGCCGTGATGAGCTCGCGCAACTGACCGACAGCCATATCCGCCTGCTGGCGCAGAACAATGTGATCGACCCGGCCCTGACCGCCGCCGCGCTGGCCAGCCGCGTGACTTACCGCGACTGGGCGCAGGCGCCAACCCTGCAACCCAATGAAACCAACAAGGGCATCAGCGTAGCCCGCAGCCGCCTTTCGGTGCTGCTCAAACGCCCGCTGTATGACCTCGACCGCCTGGACCTGTCTGCCACCAGCACCTTGCAGGGCGACTTGCAGGGCCAGGTCAGTGACTACCTGCGCCAGCTGGCAAACCCGGCATTTGCCGGCAAAATAGGCCTGCTCGGCCCCTACCTGCTAACGCCCACCAGTACCGCGCAAGTGCGCTACAGCTTTACCCTGTTTGAACTTACGCCGGACGGCGCCCGCGCCCGGGTGCAGACCGACAGCACCGACCAGCCCTTCGATATAAATGAAGGCAGCAAACTGGAACTGGGCTCCACCGCCAAACTGCGGGTGTTGACCACCTATCTGCAGATCATTGCCGAGCTGCATGACCGTTACGGCGGCCAGCCTGGCACGACGCTGAAAAAAATCCCCATCACCCACCAGGATCCGCTGACCCGCTGGGCACTGGCGTACCTGATCGAAAATCCCGGTGCACAACTGACACCCATGCTGGATGCCGCACTCAACCGTCAGTACTCGGCCAACCCCGGCGAAGGCTTTTTTACCGGTGGCGGCATGCATCACTTCCACAACTTTCGCAGCCAGGACAACAACCGCATCGCGACGCTGCGCGATTCGATCCGTGAGTCGATCAACCTCCCCTTTGTGCGCCTGATGCGCGACGTGGTGCGCTACACCAGCTATCAGTCGCCGAGCAATAACGCGGACCTGCTCAGTGACGACAGCAACCCGATGCGCCAGGAATACCTCAGTCGTTTCGCCGACCGCGAAGGCACCACCTTCATGCTCAAGTTCTGGAAAAAATACCGAGGGAAAGACTCAAAGGCCCGCCTTGATACCTTCCTGGACAGCATGCACCCCACCGCCATTCGCATGTCGGCAGTGCATCGTTACCTGTTCCCCCATGCCGATCAGGCTACCTTCAACCGCTTCGTGCGCTCGCATCTGACTAACGACAAGATCACCGACGAGCGTCTGGACAAGTTGTACCAAGGCTATGGTCCCGGCGCTTACAACCTGCCTGACCAGGGCTATATCGCCAAAGTCCATCCGCTGGATCTGTGGTTACTGGGGTATTTGCTCAATAACCCGCAGGCCACCTTCCAGCAAGCTGTCGACGCCAGCGAACATGAGCGTCAGGAAGTTTACAGCTGGCTGTTTAAAAGCAGGCACAAGAGCGCCCGCGACAGCCGCATCCGCACCATGCTGGAGATCGAAGCCTTCCTTGATATCCATCAGCGCTGGCAAAAAGTCGGCTACCCCTTCGACCACCTGGTGCCGTCTCTCGCCACCGCACTGGGCAGTTCGGGGGATCGCCCGGCGGCACTTTCCGAGCTGATGGGCATTATCCTTAACGATGGCGTACGTTTGCCGGTATTACGCATTGATACCCTGCATTTCGCCGCAGATACTCCCTATGAAACCCGCCTGGTCAACGACCCTGACGCAGGCGTAAGGGTCATGCCCAGCGAAGTAGCCACGGCACTGCGCGAAGCCCTGTCGCAAGTGGTGGATGCCGGTACGGCGCGACGGGTATCGGGCAGTTTCAAGCTCGACGACGGCACACCCCTGGCCATGGGCGGCAAGACCGGCACCGGCGACAACCGCATCGAAAGCATGGGTGCTGGCGGACGTATCCTTAGCTCCAAGTCGATCAATCGCACGGCGACCTTCGTGTTTTATATCGGCGAGCATCACTTCGGCACCTTGACTGCGTTCGTTCCCGGACGCTCGGCCGAGGCTTTCAAATTCACCTCGGCACTGCCGGTGCAAGTGCTCAAGGGCATGGCACCGATCCTTACGCCGTATCTGCAACCAGGCACCAACACCTTGTGCCTGGCACCTGCGCCAGTACACACCGCAGCGAAATAGCCAAGCTGTGGGAGCGCTCCCATTGAGAATCATTACCGTTCGTCGACTGGGTTTTTACATTCCTTAAGATATATCTTAAGTTATGTCTAACTTAATGAGAGAGCGAAAAGACAATGAGAGACCATCATCCCCATCACCGCGAACATGGCGCGGGTCAAGACGGCTTCGAGAAACGCCCCGGTCGCGAACGCGGTGGCCGCGGCCCCCGGGTTTTTGCCCCGGGCGATCTGAAATTATTGCTGTTGGCGCTGATCGCCGAGCAGCCCTGCCACGGCTACGACCTGATCCGCCAGATCGAAGGTTTGTTCGACGGTGCCTACAGCCCCAGCCCTGGCGTGATCTACCCCACGCTGACCTTCCTTGAAGAGAGCGAGCTGATTCAGGGCGACGCCGAAGGCGGAAAAAAACGCTATACCGTGACCGATGCCGGTCGCCAGTACCTGACCGATCAGGCGGTAGCACTCGATGGCGTGCGGATGCGCATCGACGTCAGCAAGCGCTCACTGCGCGGCCATGATCGCCCGGCCGAGATTCACGAGGCGGTGCACAACCTGCGCCATGCCCTGCAAATGCACCACGGTCGCTGGAGCCCGGCAGAAATCCTGCGTGTACGCGACTTGCTCAACAACACCGCCAAAGCCATCGTCGATGGCCCTGTATCTGCCCAGCCTGCGCAGGAGAACGCTGAATGAATGCTGCCACACCCCAGACCATTCACCGGGTCATGCATGAAATCAAACGTCGTAAACTCGAAGTGCTGCGCGTGGTCGACCTGACCCCGCGCATGCGCCGAATTACCGTGGGAGGCCCACAGCTGGCGGGGTTTGTCAGCCTGGGCAGCGATGACCATGTAAAGCTGTTTTTTCCGCAGACCGCCGAAGAACAGGTAGCGCTGGAAACCCTGGAACTGAGCGCCGGGCAAAAAGGTGGCATGCCGCCGATGCGCGACTACACCCCACGCCGTTTTGACTTGAACACCTTTGAGCTGGACATCGATTTTGTCCTGCACGGTGACGGCCCGGCAGCCACTTGGGCCGCCCAGGCCACGCCCGGGCAGTATCTGCATATCGGCGGGCCGCGCGGTTCGATGGTAGTACCGGACATCTTTGACAGCTACCTGCTGATCGGTGACGAAACCGCGCTGCCGGCCATTGCCCGGCGCCTTGAAGAGCTGCCTGCCAACCGCCGTGCCCTGGTGGTGATCGAGGTCGAAAACGCGCTTGAAGAACAACCCCTGCACAGCGCCGCAGCGGTTGACGTGATCTGGGTACACCGTGATGTACCGGGCGAGGACCTGCTTGAAACCGTCGAAGCATTGAGCATCCCCGAAGGTGCGCTATACACCTGGGTGGCCACCGAAAGCGCGCTGTCGCGCAAAGTGCGCCGAGTGCTGCTGGACACCCATGGCCTGAGCGAAGAATTCGTCAAGGCTGTGGGCTACTGGCGCCTGGATGGCAGTACCGAAGAGTAATTGCTCCTACACCCCGTAGCAGCTGCCGAAGGAACGTGGCTGGGTTCGGCGACGTAGTCGTCGCAATATCAGACACCACGCTGAGCCAGTTAACCCCGGTTCTCAGTGTATACGACTGCTTCGCAGCCGAACGCAGCCTCGTTCCTTCGGCAGCTGCTACAAGTACTTGCGCCCCCTGAGACGATCCACCGCCACCACCCCCAATGCCACCGCCACAAACCCAGCCAGAATTCCGCCAGCATTGATAAACGTCTGCCAATAGCCCAGTTTTTCGACATCGACAAACGGATACGGGTACACACCCAGCAGGTGCCCACGCAACAGGATGTAGGCGAAATACAGCAGCGGATACAGCATCCAGAGTCCGATATGGCTCACGCGCAACAATCCCTTGGGCACGTAAAACCACCAGTACAGCGTAAACAGCACCGGCATCACGTCATGCAATATCTCATTGGCTAGCCATTGCAGACCTTCAGGCTGCCAGAGTTGGCGCAGCAACAGGCTATACGCCGCTCCCACCACGATAATGCTGACAGCAATGCCGCTGCTAACCCACGGTTGCAAGAAAAACGCCCTGCCTTTTGACGGGGGGGTATCGGCTGCACAGGTCAGTACGCTGGCGGCCAGGGTGTTGGTCAAAATGGTGAAAAAACTGAAATAGCTCACCAGCCCACCCACCACACTCGCACCGCTCTGCCAGCGGGCGAACAGTACCAGCTCAAGCTGAATCGCCAGGCCGCTCCAGCCCAGGATCGCCAGCAGCAGGCAGAGCCTGTGCCTGGACAACGCACTCATGTGCCGATCAAAGCTCGCGCTTGGTACGGGCGTATTTCACATAGAGCTTTTCGACCTTTTCCCGCGCCCAAGGAGTTTTGCGCAGGAACGTCAAACTCGACTTGATACTCGGGTCGCTCTTGAAGCAGCGAATATCAATGCGCTCGGCCAGCCCCTGCCACTGGTAATGCGCCACCAGCGCAGTGAGGATCTGTTCCAGCGTCACGCCGTGCAATGGGTTGTTGTTGGGTTCAGTCATGCCGGGCCTTTAAAGCAAAAGAGAGAAAGCCGCGCACCTTAGCCGAGCACCTGCTCAGGGGGAAGTGCATTCGCCAAGCAACCAGTCTAGCCGTGTCCCGGGGCAGAAATGAAAGTTCCGCTTTGACAGATTAAAGTGATGTTATATTGTAACTATACCTATCCAGTCAAAGAGCGCTCAGCGTCGCTTTCTTTCGTCACCCTGCCAAGGAACTTGTAATGTCCTCCCCTGCACTCCCGCGTCACTTGCGTCGCCTTCGTCTAACGCCGCTCGCCACCGCACTGCTGCTCGCCTCCCCGGCCTACGCCCTCGATCTGCCCCAGCAAGTCATTACCGGCAACCCCTTGGGCAACACCCAGCTGGCCTCACCCACAACGGTACTGGAAGGCGATGACCTGACCCTTAATCAGCAAGGCAGCCTGGGCGAAACCCTCAGCAAACAACCCGGCGTGTCTTCGTCCTACTTCGGCCCGGGCGCTAGCCGACCGATCATTCGCGGCCTGGATGGCGACCGTATTCGCATCTTGCGCAACGGCGTCGGCGCTCTGGATGCCTCATCGCTGTCTTATGACCACGCGGTACCGCTGGACCCGGTCAACGTCGAACGAATCGAAATTGTTCGCGGCCCTGCCGCCCTGTTGTACGGCGGCAACGCCATCGGCGGCGTGGTCAACACCTTCGACAACCGTATCCCCACTACCGCCATCGACGGCATTCACGGGGCAGGCGAACTGCGCTACGGCGGTGCCGACACCACCCGCAGCAGCGCGGGCAAGCTGGAAGCCGGTGATGGCACCTTCGCCCTGCATCTGGATGCCAACGCCCGCGAGTTCAACGACCTGAAAATCCCCGGCTATGCCCGCAGCCGTCATGCCCCCGAAAGCGAAGACGGTGACGAGAAAAAAGGCCGTCTGGGTAACAGCAATGGCCGGCAGGACGGCGGTGCCGTGGGCGGTTCCTACACCTGGGAAGATGGTTACGCAGGCTTGTCGTACAGCACTTACGACGCCAACTACGGCTCACCGGCCGAGCAGGACGTACGCATCCGCATGAAGCAGGATCACTACGCCTTTGCCTCCGAAATCCGCAACCTGCAAGGCCCGTTCAGCTCGCTGAAAATAGATGCCGGCTACACCGATTACGAGCACCGCGAAATCGAGGGCGGCGAAGTCGGCACCACGTTCAAGAACAAGGGCTACGAAGCCCGCGTTGAAGCCCGCCATGTACCGATCGGCCCGGTTGAGGGTGTCATTGGCGCACAGGTCAATCGCAACGAATTTTCGGCCCTTGGTGAAGAAGCTTTCGTACCGCAAACCGACACCAACAGCGGCGCCCTGTTTGTGCTTGAAGAACTGCAGGCCACCGAGCGCCTCAAACTGAGCCTCGGCGGGCGCCTTGAGCGCACCGTGGTCGACCCGGACGCCAAGGGCAATGAGCGCTTTGCTGCGGCGGACCGTTCAAGGAGCTTCACGGCGGGCAGCCTGTCTTCAGGCGCCGTGTTCACCCTCACCCCGATCTGGTCGCTGGCGGCCACCCTGGGCTACACCGAACGCGCACCAACGTTCTACGAGCTGTACGCCAATGGCGCCCACGTCGCTACCGGCACCTATGAAGTAGGTAACGCCAATCTGTCGAAGGAAAAAGCCGTATCCAGCGACCTGGCCCTGCGCTTCGACAATGGCACCCACAATGGCAGCATCGGGGTGTTCTACAGCCACTTCTCCAATTACATCGGTCTGCTGGGTACAGGTCGTACACTGAACGACGAAGGCGAGCCAGACGCCGACGGCATTCCGGAATACACCTATTCCGGGGTGAGGGCGCGTTTCACCGGCTTTGAGGCCAAGGATCACTGGAAGCTCGGAGAAAGTGCCTATGGCAAGTTTGCACTGGAACTGTCGGGCGACTACACCCGCGCCACCAACCTCGACACCGGCGAAGCCTTGCCGCGGATTGCCCCGCTGCGCCTGAGCAGCGGCTTGCTGTGGGAAATGGACCGCTGGCAAGCGCGGGTTGACGTCGAACATGCCAGCAATCAGGGCCGTGTGCCGGCCAACGAATCGGGCACTGATGGCTACACCACTCTGGGCGCCAGTGCCGGTTATCACTTCGATGTGGGCAGCAGCCAGTGGCTGGCGTTTGTCAAAGGCGACAACCTGACCAACCAGACCGTGCGTTATGCCAGTTCTATTTTACGTGACATAGCCCCCGCACCGGGGCGCGGTATCGAGGTAGGCCTGCGCACCACGTTCTAAGCTGCACAGCAGTAAATACGCGGCCTCCAATCAAGTCGGGGCGCGACAAAAGAGCCCTGGGACGAACCGTCGCAGCACACTGTTACTGAATCAGAAATGATCCATGTCACTTAAAGTGCTGTTTCTAAACGTTTCGGGGCTTTATCATTTCCGCATAAAGGGCTGAAACGATTCATTCCGCCCTTAACTCTGAAGTGTCAGCCCTGCCCTCAAAGACAGCGCTACCCACTGCCACAGCCATACCTATAAAGACTCGCATCTCGACCTATGTCCACATTCCTGAATATGCGCAAACACAGCGCGCTGCTTCCTGTTGCCGGGCAAAAAGCTCTGGCTTTGATCGGCGGCATTACCGCTCTGGGCCTGGCTACTTGCGTGCAGGCGGCCCCCGCCTTTGACGCTGACTCCAAGTGGATGCTCGGCGATTGGGGTGGTACCCGTAGCGAACTGGAAAAGCAGGGTTACTCCTTTTCCCTCGACTATGTAGGCGAAGTCGGCTCCAACCTGCACGGCGGCTATGACCATGACCGCACGGCGCGCTACAGCGACCAGTTCGGCCTGGGCACGCACCTGGACCTGCAAAAGATCCTGGGCTGGGACGACGCTGAATTTCAGCTGACCATCACCCATCGCAGCGGCAACAACATCAGCAATGACCGCATCAACGATCCACGGGTGGGCGGTTTCACTTCGGCCCAGGAAGTCTGGGGCCGTGGCCAGACCACGCGCCTGACGCAAATGTGGTACCAGCAGAAATTCTTTGACCAGAAGCTCGACATCAAAGTCGGCCGCTTTGGTCAGGGCGAAGATTTCAACTCGTTCCCTTGCGATTTCCAGAACCTGGCGTTCTGCGGCTCACAGGTGGGCAACTGGGCCGGCAGCATCTGGTACAACTGGCCCGTCAGCCAGTGGGCCCTGCGGGTCAAGTATCACCTGACCCCCGAGTTGTACGCACAGGTCGGTGCCTATGAGCAAAACCCGTCCAACCTGGATCGCGGCAACGGCTTCAAGCTCAGCGGCAGCGGCACCCAGGGCGCAGTACTGCCGATCGAACTGGTGTGGACGCCAAAAATTAATGGCCTGCCAGGGGAATACCGCGCGGGTTACTACTACAGTAATGCCAAGGCAACAGATGCTTACAAAGATGCCAACGGCCAGCCAGCAGCCTTGACCGGTGAAGCGTATCGCAGCAGTTCAAGCAAACACGGGATGTGGCTGGGTGTGCAACAACAGCTCACTACCCGCGCCAGCGACCAGTCGAGGGGCTTGAGTGTGTTTGCCAATGCCACTATGCACGACAAGAAAACCAATGCCGTGGACAACTACGTCCAGGCTGGCGTCGTCTACAAAGGCGTGTTCGATGCCCGTCCCAAGGACGATATCGGCTTTGCCATGGCGCGCGTTCACGTCAACCCGGCTTATCGCAAGAACGCCCAGGCCACTAACCAGGCCCGCGCCATCTACGATTTCGACAACCCGGACTACCTGCCTCCCCAGGACACTGAATACAGCGCCGAGCTGTACTACGGCATCCACGTCACCAACTGGCTGACCGTTCGACCGAACCTGCAGTACATCCGCCACCCGGGCGGCGTCAGCCAGCTGGATGACGCACTGATTGGCGGTCTGAAAATTCAAAGTGCGTTCTGACAAACGGACTGCAACAACAACCTTGAAGGTTGTGATCGAACACCTATTTAGCTGATTCACTCCCGCGTCGGTTCGTCCCTTAAAGACCCCACCCTCGCGGGAACACCTCAAACGCAACGGAGAACCACACTATGAGCACTGAAGGTGCTTTCAGTCGAAGCCGCCTGCTACCGAGCCTTCTCGGTATCTTGCTGCTGCTAATGGGCCTGGCCATGTTGGCCGGGGGTATCAAACTGGTCACGCTGGGCGGGTCGTGGTACTACCTGCTGGCCGGGATCGGTTTTGGCTTGTCGGGCGCACTGCTGATTGCCGGGCGCCGCGCAGCACTGACCCTGTACGCACTGGTACTGTTCGCCAGCACCGTATGGGCACTGATGGAAGTCGGTCTGGACTGGTGGCAACTGGTGCCACGCCTGGCCATGTGGTTCGCCATCGGTATCGTCCTGCTGCTGCCATGGTTCCGTCGCCCTGTCCTGCGCGGTCAGTCGGCACCGGTTGCCACCGGCGCACTGAGCGTTGCCGTAGTGCTGGCCGGTCTGGCTGCACTGGCCAGCCAGTTCACCAGCCCGGGTGAAATCAAAGGCCAACTGGACCGTGATGCCGTACCTGGCATGACCAACGCTGCACCGGCCATGCCCGATGGTGACTGGCAGTCCTACGGTCGTACCGCCTTTGGTGACCGTTACTCGCCGCTGAAAGAAATCACCCCGCAAAATGCCCACAAGCTGGTACCAGCCTGGACATTCCGCACCGGTGACATCCCTGGTGAAGGCGATCCCGGCGAAACAACCGCCGAGAACACCCCACTGAAAGTCAACGGCATGCTGTATGTGTGTACCCCGCACAGCCAGGTCATAGCCCTTGACCCGGATACCGGTAAGGAAATCTGGCGTTACGATCCGAAGATCAGCACTCAGAACGCTGAAAACTTCAAAGGCTGGGCACACATGACCTGCCGCGGCGTGACTTATCACGACGAAAACGCCTACGCCAAAGTCAGCACTGAACAAAGCGCTGCCGAGCCTGCTGCTGCTACATCCAGCAACTCGTGCCCGCGCCGCCTGTTCCTGCCGACTGCCGACACCCGTCTGATCGCCCTGAACGCCGACACCGGTAAAGTGTGCGAAGACTTCGGCACCAATGGCGCGGTAGACCTGCGTCACAACATCGGTACCTTTGCTCCGGGTGGTTACTACTCCACCTCGCCACCTGCCGTGACCAAAGATCTGGTCGTGATTGGCGGCCACGTGACCGACAACATTTCCAACGACGAGCCATCGGGCGTGATCCGTGCGTACGACGTACGTACCGGCAAGCTGGTATGGAACTGGGACAGCGGCAACCCGGAGAAAACCACTCCGATTGCTGAAGGCGAAACCTACACCCGTAACTCGCCAAACATGTGGTCGATGTTCGCTGTCGACGAAGACCTCGGCATGCTGTACCTGCCGATGGGCAACCAGACGCCTGACCAATATGGTGGCGACCGTACCGAAGATTCCGAGCGTTATGCCGCTGGCATCACCGCCCTGGACATCAACACCGGTAAAGTCCGCTGGTACCGTCCGCTTACTCACCATGACCTGTGGGACATGGACGTAGGTGGTCAACCAACCCTGATGGACCTGAAAACCGCCGATGGCGTGAAACCGGCCCTGCTGGCTTCCACCAAACAAGGCAGCATCTACGTGATGGACCGTCGCACTGGCGAAGCCATTGTGCCGATCACCGAGGTTCCGGCCCCGGGCGGCGCTGTTGAAGGTGACCACACTGCACCGACACAGCCACGTTCTGACCTGAACATGATTCCTCCGGTCTTGACCGAACGCGACATGTGGGGCGTAACCCCATTCGACCAGATGCTGTGCCGGATCAACTTCAAGTCCCTGCGCTATGACGGCATGTACACCCCGCCATCGCTGCAAGGCTCGATCGTGTATCCAGGCAACTTCGGCGTGTTTGACTGGGGTGGCATTTCGGTTGACCCGGTTCGCCAGATTGCCTTCCTGAACCCGAGCTACATGGCGTTCACCTCCAAGCTGGTTCCGCAGGCCGACGTGGCTGCAATGGGCCCGCGCAAAGGCGAAACCTCCGGCGTTCAACCGAACAAAGGCGCACCTTACGGCGTGATCCTGGAGCCACTGTTGTCGCCACTGGGCCTGCCTTGCCAGGCACCGGCGTGGGGTTATGTTGCTGCAGTCGACCTGACCAACAACGAAGTGATCTGGAAACACAAAAACGGCACCGTGCGTGACAGCTCGCCGGTACCGATCCCGTTGTCCATGGGTGTTCCAAGCCTGGGCGGGACCTTCACCACCGCAGGTGGTGTGGCCTTCCTGAGCGGTACCCTTGACCAGTACCTGCGTGCTTACGACGTAAGCAACGGTAAAGTACTGTGGGAAGGTCGCCTGCCTGCTGGCGGCCAGACCACCCCGATGACCTACACCGGCAAGGACGGCACTCAATATGTGCTGGTCATGGCGGGCGGTCACGGCGGCCTGGGCACCAAAAAAGGTGACTATGTAATGGCGTTCAAACTGGCTGAGTAAGATTTACAGCTGGTATTGAAAAAGGCGGCTATCGAGAGATAGCCGCCTTTTTTGTGAGCCCGGTTTTAAACCGTTGCCCGCAATTTCCACACCCAGGCCTCGAACGCCACGGCCTCCATTGGCCGACTGATCAGATAGCCCTGGGCCGTATCACAGTGCCAGCGCTCGAGCAGTTCAAGGGTATGCTGATACTCCACGCCTTCAGCCACCACCTTGAGCCCCAGGTTGTGGCTCATTTCGATGGTCGAACGCACGATCACCGCGTCCTCGCTGGTTTCGTCCAGGTTGCGGATAAACGATTGATCGATTTTCAGCTCTTGCACCGGCAAGCGCTTGAGATGCGCCAGCGACGAGTAACCGGTGCCAAAGTCATCCACCGACAAGCTGATCCCGCCGTCACGCAACTTTTCCAGCACGTTGAGCGAGTGTTCGGGGTCGCGCATGGCCGTGCTTTCGGTGATTTCGAATATCAGTTGCTCAGCCGACAACTGATAACGCTTGAGCAGGCGCTCGACAGTCATCAACAGATTTTCACCGTGCAAATCCTCCGCCGAGATATTCAGCGACAGCTGCATATGCAGGCCCTTGCGGTTCCACGCGGACAACTGACGGATACCTTCCTCGATGACCCAGCCCGTCAGCAGGAACATGCTGCCCGTGCGCTCAGCCAGTGGAATAAATTCCGCCGGCGAGACCATGCCCAGTTCCGGGTGTTGCCAGCGCAACAGCGCTTCAGCCTGGCGTACATGGCCACTGCGGATATCCATTTTGGGCTGATAATACAGCTGCAACTGGCCATCGCTGGCGGCACTGCGCAAGTCCCGGATCAGCTGGATTTGCCGTTGGTGGGCGAGGTCACGGTCCTGCTGATACACCTGCAAATAACCCGGCAAGGCGGCGGCATCCCGGCATGCAATCGCAGCACGGCTGATCAGTTCTTCAGCGCTCTGCCCATTGAGCGGGTAGATCGCAATGCCCATGCAGACTTCCAGCAACACCTCGTGCCCATCAATGCTCAGCGGACGCTTGAGCAATGCGTACAACCTGTCAGCCAGCGCAACACCCACATCGACCTGGGTGCTTTCAAGCAGTAACAAGAACTCGTTGCCGGTGATGCGTGCTGCCGTATCGCGCTCACGCAGAGCGTCGAGCATCACGCGGGCGGACTCACGCATGATCCGCTCCCCACCCTCGGGGCCGAAGCTCTCATTGATCACACGATAATTTTCGATCCCCAGGTAAATCAGCACCACGCCGCGCCTTGCGCTGATGGCACTGCCCAGGCGTTCCATGGCCAGGGCGCGGTTGGGCAAACCGGTAAGCGGGTCGTGCAGGGCGTTATGTGCCAGTTGCTGCTCGCGCACGGCAATCCCGCTTTGCATGGCATTGATCGCCTTGGCCAGAAACCCCAGTTCGTCCCTGCGTGTAAGCTCCACCGGCGTTTCGTAGTTGCCCCGGCCAATGCGCTGCGCAGCCTCCGCCAACAGGCTGACCGGCCGCGAAACCGCCCGCGCCAGCCACAAGGCGCCGAGCAATGAAGCCAGCAAAGCCCCCAGGGATATCCATAGAAACTTGCGATCCAGCGAGTCGAATGCCTGCATCGTCTGATCCAGCGGGCTTTGCAGCACCGCCATGACTTGGCCGTTGCCCGGGTCACCGGAGTTGGCGAGTTGCAGCATCTGGCCAAGAAAGCGCCGGCCGTGGAATTCGCTGAAATGGATTGTCGAGCCCGGCGTATGCTCCTGCACGAATTCAATAATGCTGGCGCTCATGAAGTCCGGCTGCGTGCTGCTCAGTATTCCGCTTTCGCCTGGCTTGACCGTCATAAACGACACTTCAAGGTTGCTCAGGGAGCTCAATTCATGGGCAAACACGTCGTCCATCGGCATCCCCGAGACCACGCGCACCACAGGCAAAGGGCCCAGCACCACCCCTTGCACCAGCATGTACGGGCGCCCTGCCAGGATGCCGATGACCATGGTCTGGGTGTTGCGACGGGCCAGCCGCAGAGCCTTGGCATAAGGAAATGCCTGCCCCGCTGGCAGGCCCTTGAGGGTGCTGGTGATGATATTGCCGTCCAGATCCAGCACAAACAGCTCACTGCCATGCAGGCTCGCCTCGAACTCCTGCAGGGCGTGCTCTATCAGCGAGGGGCTGCCTTTGATCGTCGCCTCACGGAAATCCGAGTCATTGGTCAGCCAGTTGAGGCCGTACTGGATACGCCGCCAGCGCAGATCCATAAAGCGCTCGAACACCCGGGTTCCGGTCTTGAGCTGCTCTTGCGCCTGATCGCTGGCCACGGTAATGGTCACGGCTTTAACGGCGAAGTACACCGCACCGATCACCAACAGCAGGAGCAAGGCAAGAAACAGGCTGATACGCGCCTGAAAACTGTTGCGCAACTTCATGCTGCGCCCTCAATCCATTGAGTGAATGCCAATGGCCACATAAGCGCTCCCGCGACTTCCTTGAAAAAGCCATACCGGTGGCCTTCCAATCCATCTTTGTTGTTATGGATCCAACTGCTGCAGACAGAAGATCACCCATTAATTTCGGGCCGTCTACTGTCAAGTTGTTGGCGACAAAGGCCTAGCGCACGGGGGTTTGACGGATTATTTCTTCAATCGACGTGCAAGCAGTTGTTCTGCCGCCGAGGAAGGCGTGAGGCTGGGTTTGATTGCGAAGCGACCATGAAATACGGGCACGAGAATGACCTGATCGTCGGTCAAGCTCCCACAGTTGAATATTCCCTGTACCCGCCTATCCGTCTACGGGGTTTCTTCTCCTTACACATGAAAATCTGTTCACCATTGAAACCACTGGCACCGCGCCCCATCTAACATCCATACCCAATTGCGCAGGTGCCCCATGAGCGACCAGCAAGAGTTTCCGGACAACACCACTGAGTACACCGATGTAGAACACACTGAATCCGAACACCATCCACATTCTGGAGGGACTGAATTGGCATTGCCGGAGCAGAATCTGCCGGACAAGGTTTACATCATTCCGATTCACAATCGGCCGTTCTTCCCGGCACAAGTGCTGCCGGTCATCGTCAATGAAGAACCCTGGGCCGAGACCCTGGAACTGGTCAGCAAATCCCCCCATCACTCCCTGGCGCTGTTTTTTGTCGACACGCCCCCTGATGACCCTCGCCACTTCGACACCAAAAGCCTGCCGGAATACGGCACCCTGGTGAAGGTGCATCACGCCAGCCGCGAAAACGGCAAGTTGCAGTTTGTGGCCCAGGGCCTGAGCCGCGTGCGTATCAGCATGTGGCTCAAGCATCACCGTCCGCCGTATCTGGTTGAGGTCGAGTACCCGCAGCAGCCCAAGGAGCCCACCGACGAGGTGAAGGCCTACGGCATGGCGCTGATCAATGCGATCAAGGAGCTGCTGCCGCTCAACCCGCTGTACAGCGAAGAGCTGAAAAACTACCTCAATCGTTTTAGCCCGAATGATCCGTCGCCGCTGACCGATTTCGCAGCGGCCCTGACGTCTGCCACCGGCAACGAGCTGCAACAGGTGCTCGATTGCGTGCCGATGCTCAAACGCATGGAAAAAGTGCTGCCCATGCTGCGCAAGGAGGTCGAGGTAGCGCGGCTGCAAAAAGAGATTTCAGCCGAAGTTAACCTTAAGATCGGCGAACATCAGCGCGAATTCTTCCTCAAGGAACAGCTCAAGGTCATCCAGCAGGAGCTCGGGCTGACCAAGGATGATCGCAGCGCCGATATCGAACAGTTCAAGCAGCGCCTTGAAGGCAAGACCCTGCCGGCCCAGGCGCAAAAGCGCATTGATGACGAGATCAACAAACTGTCGATCCTGGAAACCGGGTCGCCGGAATACGCCGTGACCCGTAACTACCTGGACTGGGCGTCGTCGGTGCCCTGGGGCGTGCTGGGTGAAGACAAGCTCGACCTCAAGCACGCCCGCAAGGTGCTCGACGCCCATCATGCCGGCCTTGATGACATCAAGGATCGCATCCTCGAATTCCTCGCCGTCGGGGCCTACAAAGGCTCGGTCAGCGGTTCGATCGTACTGCTGGTCGGCCCGCCGGGCGTGGGCAAAACCAGTATCGGCAAGTCGATCGCCGAGTCCCTGGGCCGCCCGTTCTACCGTTTCAGCGTCGGCGGCATGCGCGACGAGGCCGAGATCAAGGGCCATCGCCGCACCTACATCGGCGCCCAGCCGGGCAAACTGGTGCAGGCACTGAAAGATGTTGAAGTAATGAACCCGGTGATCATGCTCGACGAAATCGACAAGATGGGCCAGAGCTTCCAGGGCGACCCCGCTTCGGCCTTGCTGGAAACCCTCGACCCGGAACAGAACGTCGACTTCCTCGACCATTACCTCGACCTGCGCCTCGATCTGTCCAAAGTGCTGTTTGTATGTACCGCCAACACCCTGGACTCGATCCCCGGCCCGTTGCTCGATCGTATGGAAGTGATTCGCCTCTCGGGTTACATCACGGAAGAAAAAGTCGCGATCGCCAAGCGTCATCTGTGGCCAAAACAGCTCGAAAAAGCAGGCGTGGCCAAAGACAAACTGAGCATCAGCGACAGCGCCCTGCGCGCGGTGATTGACGGTTATGCCCGCGAAGCCGGGGTGCGCCAGCTGGAAAAACAACTGGGCAAACTGGTACGCAAGGCCGTGGTCAAGCTGCTGGCAGACCCCAAAGCCGTGATCAAGATCGGCCCCAAAGACCTTGAAGCTTCACTGGGCATGCCGGTGTTCCGTAACGAACAGGTCATCAGCGGTACCGGGGTGATTACCGGCCTGGCCTGGACCAGCATGGGCGGAGCGACGCTGCCGATCGAGGCAACACGTATTCACACCCTCAATCGCGGCTTCAAGCTGACCGGGCAACTGGGTGAAGTGATGAAAGAGTCGGCTGAAATCGCCTACAGCTACATCAGCTCAAACCTGAAGCAATTTGGCGGCGATCCGAAGTTCTTCGATGAAGCTTTTGTCCACCTGCATGTGCCTGAAGGGGCCACGCCCAAAGATGGCCCCAGCGCAGGCGTGACCATGGCCAGCGCCCTGCTGTCGCTGGCTCGCAATCAGCAGCCGAAAAAAGGCATCGCCATGACCGGCGAATTGACCCTGACCGGGCATGTGTTGCCGATTGGCGGCGTGCGCGAAAAAGTAATTGCGGCGCGCAGGCAAAAAATCAACGAACTGATTCTGCCCGAACCGAACCGCGGGCATTTCGAAGAGCTGCCCGATTATCTGAAGGAAGGCATCACCGTACACTTTGCCAAGCGCTTTACCGATGTGGCCAAGGTGCTGTTTTAAAACCGTTTGTAGGCCCTGACTTGCCTGCGATTGCCTCACTGCTCCCAATCAGGCAAGTCGGGCTTAAAGCAACACAGTTCGCATATTGGATCCAAAATTCCTCGCAAGTCGCGTACTAGACACGTCTACTGTCATTTATGACAGTAGACGGTTGTTCATTTCCCATCCTTAATAGAGCCAATTCCCACAAAAATAATGCAGGAAAAGAATATGGCACTTCATCATCCTGTATATGAGAACCCGGATGTCCTGAGGCTCAAGGAGTCAGGACAAAAAATCTTCAACCCCAGAACCCGGGGAGAACTCAAGGCCGAACTGCTGGATCGTCCCGCGTTTACCGCGCAGGAAATGACCTTTGCCAGCAGCCAGAAAAAAATCGTCATTACCGGTGAGTTCGATGACTTTGGCTCAACCGCTTATCGCGCGGTTGCGTTCACCCTGGATATCAATATCCAGTCGGGTATCTACCGGTTCCAAAAAGACGAACACGGCCCCATCCTGTCCATGTCCTACATCGAGTGCGTTGAAATCGATGGCCGCCAGGTGTATCACTTGAATCAGGCCGATGTCGGCACCCTGCACCTGAGCGTGGTCGAGAGTTGCTACAGCGCCCGGCTGTTCACCATGGAAGGCCTGGACCACAACAGCAACAGCATGGAGATGTGCGGCGAATTCAGCATCAGCCCGCCCCACGCCTCTTTCTGATCGGCAGGCGACGAATGGCGCAGCTCCCTTCATGGGTTATGCTGCGCCCTTGTGTTTGCCTGACCGGAGCCTTCAATGCCCCCTGTACGCCTTATCCCCCTGCTTGGCCTCAGCCTGCTGACGGCCTGTGCCCAACAGCCTGCACACAACGTTACGCTCGAAGATCAAAGCGACTGCCCCCAGCAACTGCATGTGGGCCAGCAACTGATCCTGTCGTTGCCGAGCAACCCCACCACCGGCTACCGCTGGGCTATCCAGGACTCCGCAGGCGGCGTGCTGCGCAGCCTCGGCCCGGAGGTCTACACCAGCAGCGATAATGGCCAGTTGCTGGGCAGCGGTGGTCAATCGACATGGCGCTTTCAGGTATTTGCCCCTGGCAGCGGGCGCCTGCGCCTGACCTCTCAGCAACCGTGGGAACCCGAAGCCGAACCCGCGCAGGTGTTCGACTGCCCGATTACGGTGAACTGATATGGCGTGGCTGATCCTTGCGATCATGGGAGCTGTCACCTACCTCTATGGCGTCAGCACGCACGCCATGGTGCTGTGCCTGCTGACCAAGCCCGTACCGGTACTGGCATTGCTCGGCTGGCTGCACAGCGGGCCTGTCAGCCCCTATCGACACTGGATCAGCATAGGCCTGGGGTTTTCCCTGCTGGGCGACATTCTGCTGGCCTGGCCACAGGACCTGTTTGTATTTGGCCTTGGGGCGTTTTTGTTTGCCCACCTGGCCTATCTCAAGGCCTACCTGGTGGACTGCCGCCGCGCAGCCGTGCCGGCCTTGATCCTGGCACTGCTTGCCGGTGGCAGCTTGTTGAGTGTCATGGCCAGCCAGGGCCTGGGGGATTTGCTGGTGCCCGTGGGCGTCTACGCCCTGGCCATCAGCGCCATGCTCTGGCGCGCCCTCGCCCGCCTCGGCAGCGGCGTACCGAAACACTCGGCCTGGCTGGCAGCCGCCGGGGCGCTGGCGTTTGTGGTCTCGGACAGCCTGATCGGCATCGATCGCTTTGTGCAACCGTTCAGCGCCGCGCCCTATCTGATCATCCTCAGTTACTGGCTGGGCCAGTGGGGCATTGCCGCCTCGGTGTTTTCCCAGGGCAAACGCTGAACGCTTTATCAGACAGACCGCGCATCCCGGCGCCAACTTGGCTAAAATGCCGCCCCTTTTGAAAATTCCACCGCCGGAACCGCCGTGAGCAAAGAACCCGACCGTATTTTCGCCCAGCCCCTGACCCAGGTGCCGGACTTCGCCTTCAACGAAGACGTTGTGCGGGTGTTCCCGGACATGATCAAACGCTCGGTGCCCGGCTACCCGACCATTGTCGAGAACCTTGGCGTGCTCGCCGCCCAGTTCGCCCGGCCCGACAGCGTACTGTACGACCTGGGTTGCTCACTGGGCGCCGTCACCCAGGCCCTGCGCCGCCATGTGCGCACTGAAGGCTGCAAGGTGATTGCGGTGGACAATTCGGCGGCAATGGTCGAGCGCTGCCGCGAGTACCTCAATGGGCAGAACTCGATGTTTCAGGAGCTGCTGCCGGTCGAGGTCATCGAAGGCGATATCCTGGCCCTGGCGTTCGAGCCGGCTTCGGTGGTGGCGCTGAACTTCACCCTGCAATTCATCGCTCCAGAAGAGCGCCTGGCGCTGCTGGGCCGTATCCGCCAGTCGCTGCTGCCTGGCGGTGCCCTGATCCTTTCTGAAAAGCTGCGTTTCAGCGACCCCGAAGAGCACGGGCTGCTGACTGATCTGCATGTGGCGTTCAAGCGCGCCAACGGCTACAGCGATCTGGAGATCGCACAAAAGCGCAGCGCCATCGAAAACGTCATGAAGCCCGACAGCCTCGAAGAACACCGCGAACGCCTGCTGGCGGCCGGGTTCTCGAAAGTCGTGCCGTGGTTCCAGTGTCTTAACTTTGCCTCGTTGATTGCCTTGCCATGATTGATCTGTCCCCACTTGCCCGGCGTCTGGCCGGCACTCCATTGGCTGAATGGGCCAACACCCTGCAAGCCCAGCTCGACGTCAAGATGGAGAAAGGCCACGGCGACCTGGAGCGCTGGCAAAGCGCGCTGGATGCCTTGCCCGACGTCAAGCCGAGCGAAATCGACCTGTTGAACGGCCTGACCCTGGACACCGACTGCGACGACGCCACCCGTGCACAGATGCGCGAAGCCCTGATGGGCCTGTCACCGTGGCGCAAAGGCCCGTTCGACCTGTTTGGCGTTCACGTCGATACCGAGTGGCACTCGGACTGGAAATGGTCGCGGGTCGCGCCGCATGTCGACCTCAAGGGCAAGCGCATCCTCGATGTGGGCTGCGGCAACGGCTACTACATGTGGCGCATGCTCGGCGCAGGCGCCCACAGCGTAATCGGCGTCGACCCCAACTGGCTGTTCTTCTGCCAGTTCCAGGCCGTGCAACGCTTTTTGCAGCAGGAAGCGGCGTGGCACCTGCCGTTTCCTTTCGAAGACCTGCCGCCGAACCTGGAAGGTTTCGACACTGTATTTTCCATGGGTGTGTTCTACCACCGCCGTTCGCCCATCGAGCATTTGCTGGCATTGAAAGACTGCCTGGTCAAAGGCGGCGAACTGGTGCTGGAAACCCTGGTGATCGAAGGTGACGTGAACCAGGTGCTGGTGCCGGAAGACCGCTACGCGCAGATGCGCAACGTGTGGTTCCTGCCCTCGATCCCGGCACTGGAGCGCTGGTTGCGCCGTGCCGGTTTCAGCGATGTTCGCTGCGTCGACGTGAGCGTCACCACCGTTGAAGAACAACGTGCCACCGAGTGGATGAAGTACCAGTCGTTGAGCGACTACCTGGACCCGAACGACCACAGCAAAACCATCGAAGGCCTGCCGGCGCCAATGCGGGCGGTGATTATGGCCAGGAAGTAACACACGCCCTTCACCCCTGTGGGAGCGGGCTCAGCGAGCCCTTCTGGCCTTGAAGAACTCGCTGAGGATCGCCCCGCACTCTTCAGCCAATACCCCGCCTTCATACAGCACCCGGTGATTCAAAAAGCCCTGGGTAAAAAACTGCCCCTGGCTTTGCACAATCCCGGCCTTGGGCTCCAGCGCGCCATACACCACCCGTGCCACCCGGGCGTGCACGATCAGCCCCGCACACATGCTGCATGGCTCCAGCGTCACGTACAGCGTGCTGCCCGGCAGCCGGTAGTTGCTGACAGCCGTCGCTGCATCACGGATGGCCATCATTTCGGCATGAGCACTGGGGTCGCTGCCGCTGATCGGGCAATTAAAGCCACGGCCGATGACTTCACCGTCCTGCACCAGCACCGCACCCACCGGCACTTCACCCAGCGCTGCGCCTTGAGCGGCCAGCGCCAGCGCTTCGCGCATAAAGTCTTGATCGCGGCTGCGGTCGATAATCAGGGGTTGACGCCCTTGTCGCATCAGGAAACCTCAATAGCGGCCATCAGGCCGGTTTCCATGTGATCAATCACATGGCAGTGGAACATCCACACGCCAGGATTATCCGCCACCAGCGCCACGCGGGCACGTTCGTTTTTGCCCAGCAGATAGGTGTCAGTGAAATACGGAATGATTTTTTTGCGATTGGAGGCCAGCACCTTGAAACTCATGCCATGCAAATGGATGGGGTGCTGGTACTGGGTCATGTTCTTCAATTCAAAGATATAGCTCTGACCCAGCTTGAGTTTGGCAATCGGTCGGTCAGCGCAGGTCTTGTCCTTGATATCCCAGGCCACACCGTTGATCTGCCAAAGGCTCGGAGGCTGATCCGGGCCCAGATTCTCGGACATCGAACCGACCCACTCAAAGTTGAAGTTGATCTTCTCGGCATTGGCCACGTCGGGCTCGGCAATCGGGTTGGCGGGCAACGCCGGTGGCCACTCGCCCGCTGCATCGGTGCTGGCAACCGAACGCAAAGTGCCCAGCCGTACCGGGCCGTCACGCAACGACAGTTCCTCACCGGCGGGCGGGGCCTTGATTGCCAGGCAAATACGCATGCCCGGGCCCAGCCAGTAATCCTTGCCCAACGGCCTTGGCTCGATGGGGTTGCCGTCCAGCGCGTAGATCATCGCTTCCACGCCGGGGATATTCAGGCGATAGGTCAGGGTGTTGTCGAGGTTGAGAATACGCACACGGGTGATCTGCCCTGCAGGCAGGTCGATGGTCGGCACATGGCTGCCATTGATGGTCGACAGGCGCCCCGCCGTACCGCCACGGGCCGCTTCGCGGGTGATGCTGAACGGCAGGAAGCCGCCCTCTTCATCGACGTGCCAGTTCTTGATGCTCAGGGTGCGCTCGTGCTTGAAGCCGGTAGGCTCGCGCTCTTCGACGATCAGCGGGCCGACCAGGCCACGACCCAGCTCTTCGCTGCTGTTGACGTGGGGGTGATACCAGTAGCTGCCGGCATCGGGCACGCGGAACTTGTAGTCGAAGTATTCTCCGGGCAATACCGGTAGTTGCGAGACGTAGGGGACGCCGTCCATTTCCAGGGGCAGGCGGATACCGTGCCAGTGGATGGTGGTTGCGACTGGCAGATGGTTGATAAAGCGCACCCGCAGCCACTCACCCTGACGCACGCGCAGCTCGGTACCTGGAGCCGATGGACCGAACGCCCAGGCCTGGGTGATATGGCCGGGCACCAGCTCGACGTCCAGTGGCGCGCTGATCAGTTCGTAATCGTGGCCGGCGTTCTCGGCAGCCACCTTGCCCAGCCAGTAACGCGAAGCGCCTCCTGCGCCAACACCCACCACTACCAGGCCGGCCAGACCACCGAGTATTTGTCGACGGGTAAAGGACATGGATTCAACTACCTCTCGTATCCGGCGCGGGCGTTGGGCCCGCAAAAGGCGAATACGATACACCTGCAATTGCGAAACAGTAAGGGCGGGGTGGCGAAGGGTCACAGCTGGCAGGCAAACACACCCTTTGGGAGCGGGCTTGCTCGCGAACGGATCGCTGCGGTGTTGCAGCTACATCGCAGCGCTGTCATCGCGAGCAAGCCCGTTCCCACCTAAGGGCCGCAGGACTGGGTTTACAACCCCACCACCAGATGCACCACCCCACCCGGCAGGCTCAGGATCCCGGGCACACCCGCCACACGCAGGGCTTGCGGATCCAGGCGGGTGATATCGGCCAGCTCCACACGGATCCGGGTCAAGGCCACCCGCTGCTCGGTCTTGATATTGCCGGCACCGCCCAGCGCAGCCAGCACCGTTTTATCCAGTGTCGACACCGGTTTAGCGGGCTCATCCACCACCAGATCGGGTGTCAGGGCCTTCCAGAATGCTTTAAGCGCTTTATCGAACATGTTCAGGACTCCAACTCGGTCATGGGTTGCACCAATGGCTGCAATGCAGCCCGCACCTGGCCGGCACTCTCCAGGCCCAGCGCGCGCTGCGCCAGGGCCTGGCACGCGACGAAATCCAGCTCTCGAACCCGCGCCTTGATACTCGGGATCAACGGCACGCTCACTGACAACTCATCGACACCCAGCCCCAGCAGCAATGGTACCGCCAGCGTCTCGGAGGCCAGTGCGCCGCACACCCCGACCCATTTGCCGTGGGCATGGGCGGCCTTGACAGTGGTGGCGATCAGGCGCAGCACCGCCGGGTGCAAGCTGTCGGCCTGGCTGGCCAGACGCGGATGGTCCCGGTCCATCGCCAGGGTGTACTGGGTCAGGTCATTGGTACCAATGGAGAAAAAATCCACCTCGGGGGCAAACAGATCCGCCATCAACGCTGCTGCCGGCACTTCGATCATGATGCCCAGTTTTGGCAGGGTCTTGATCCCCAGCGCCAGCGCCTGCTCCTCGAGCAACTGGCGGGCCATGCGCAACTCGGACAGCTGCGTGACCATCGGCAACATAATGTGCAGACGGGTCAGGTCGGCACTGGCCAGAATCGCGCTGAACTGCTCACGCAACAGGTGTGGACGCTCAAGGCACAAGCGGATTCCGCGCATGCCCAAAAATGGATTGGCCTCGTGTGCCATCGGTACATAGGCCAGTGGTTTGTCGCCGCCCACATCCAGCGTGCGCACCACCAGATTGTGCCCGGTACCCACGACACCGGCGATGGCGCTGTAAGTGGCAACCTGCTCGGCATGGCTGGGGGGGCTGCTGCGTTCCAGATAAAGGAACTCGGAGCGCAGTAAGCCGACCCCTTCTGCCCCCAGGCTCACCGCTTGCTCTGCCTCGGCCAGGGACGCGATATTGGCGCTGACTTCGATACGTACCCCGTCACGGGTACTGGCTGGCTGTGCCGCCTGCTGCAAATCCTGCTGCTGACGCTGGTGCTGAAGGGCACGCTGGAGGGTGAGCTGGCGGATCCGCTGCGGATCCGGCTCCAGGTGCAGCTGCCCCTGATCCGCATCGAGCAACACCTCGGTTCCGTTAGCCAGCGCCAGCACCTGTGGCGACATACCGCAAAGTGCCGGCAAGCCCAGCGCCCGGGCCAGAATCGCCACATGACTGCTGGCACCGCCACCGACCGTGGCAAAGCCTGCAACCTTGCGGGTATCCAGGGTTGCGGTCTGCGACGGGGTCAGTTGCTCGGCAATCAGGATGGCCAGATCCGGCAACTCCAGTGCGCAGTCCTGAACCCCGAGTATCAGTTTGAGTACGCGCTGGCCGACATCGTCCAGATCCAGCGCGCGCTCGGCCAGCAAGCGATTGCCCAGGCCTTTGAACAGGGTCGCGGTTTCGTGTGTGGCACTCTGCCAGGCGAATGCTGCGCTCTTGCCCTGCTCGATCAGCCCGAAAGCCTGCTCCAGCAAACCGGGGTCTTCCAGCAGCTCCTGGTGAGCGTTGAAAATCTCGGCCTGAGCCTTGCCCTGTGTGTTGTCGCACAGCGTTTGCAGCTGCGCGGAGGCTCCTGCCAGGGCCTGTTGCAACTGCTCGCGCTCGTGGCGCTGGTCGGTTGCCAGTTCGCTGATCTGCAACACGCTTTCTGTCAGTTGCACAACATGACCGAAGGCCGAACCCGGTGACGCACAGACCCCGCGCAATTCGTTGCTGGCCACAGGCTCCGGCACTGCTACTGGCTGCGCTTCGGGCGCCACAGCCACGACCGATTCGCCGCAACCCTCAGCCAGCAGTTCACTCAGCACCTTGAGCGCTTGCTCGGCATCTGAGCCGCAGGCACTGAGGTAAACGCTGTCGCCGCAAACCGCCTGCAGGGCCATGATCGCTACCAGCGACTTGGCATTGGCGCTCTCACCCTGTTTGTGCAAATGAAGGGTTGCCGCAAAGCCTTTCGCCGCCTGGGCGAGCACCGCTGCAGGACGGGCGTGCAAGCCGTTGGGGTTGGGCAGACGCTGCGGCTGGGAACGCTGGGTATCGCCGGCTTGCACCTCGGCCACTGTCTCGGCCTGCCCCAGTTGCAGACGCAGCAGCGGCTGGCCCGTTTCGACCAGAACGCCACCTGGTGACGGGGCCACAAAAGGTTCGCCGCTGACCACCAGCATCAGCGTCAACAGGCTGCGGGCATGCAGGGCGATGTAGTCTGCATCGAACTCGATCAGCGCCTGCCCCGCTGTCACCTGCTGGCCCTCCTCGACCAGCGCCGTAAAGCCTTTGCCGCCCAGGTTGACGGTATCCAGACCAATATGCAGCAACACCTGCACGCCATTGGCATGGGTGATGCTGATGGCGTGGCCGGTGTGTTGCAAGTTACTGATCACCCCGGCCAGCGGCGCACAAAGCACCTGCGACGTCGGATCGATACACAGGCCGTCGCCTATCAGGCGACTGGCAAACACCGGGTCGGGCACGTTATCCAGCGCCATCAGCACACCGGACAGCGGTGCCAGCAATTCCACTTGTTGGGATGTGACCATAACTTCACCTGCAGTTGATTCGGTTAAATGCCGATGGAGCGCGAGCCCCGACAGCTCGCTTACTTCCACCAGTACTCGACTTGCAAACCTGCGTTGGAACCGTGACGGGCCGAACCGAATGCACCGCTGTCGGAGAGCGCCGAGCCTGCATCAAACTCATTGGCGGCGCGCTGTGCCGCAGCGTTCCAGCTGGCATAGGTGTAATACAAACGCACTTCCGGGCGCGTCCAGAAACCTGGGCCCTTGGGTGACCAGGTGGGCGCGAAAGTGAACTTGCTCAACTTGCGCGTACCGTCCGCGGCCTTGACCTGATCGTGCCCCAGCTCGGTGACCAGCTTGAACTGCTCACTGATCGCGTAAGTCGGGCGCACGCCCAAAGACAGCCACTCCTGATTGCCGCCGTCGGGGCGAAAATCCTTCTGGTACACCGCCTCCACCTGCCCGCCGAAACGCGGCGTCACTTGCCAGTCGAAAAACTCGACGATGCGATAACGCTTGCTGCTGTTATCCAGGCGAAAGTCGCCGGTATAGCCCAGGCCGGTGCCCGAGCCTTCGCCGTACTGCACGGCAAACTTGTTCTTGCCCCCCAGAAACTCGCTCTGCACATGCTGCGCGGTAATGGCCCAGCCACTGTGGGCGTCAGTGCGCTCGGGCTTGTCCAGATAACTGAGGCCCAACTCCAGCTCACCGCCGGGGTTGGTGTTGAAACCGGCCACGTTGAAGTCGTGGCGAGTCACATAGTTTTCCTGGTACAGGTTGTCTTTGCGCGACAGGGCGTAGCTGTATTTCAGGCCACCGATCAGTACATCCTCGATACCGGCACCGGTGGCGCTCTGGTTCCAGTAGTAGAAGTCGGAAATATGGATGTCGTTACGCTTGTAGTAACGGCGCCCGGCCCACAGTGAGCCGCCGTTGAGACCCGGCAGGTTCGACCACTGCGCGTACAGTTGCGGCAGACGCGCCGAACCGTTGTCGCCCTGGAAAGTCAGCTGGCGGTCGTACTGGTTGTACAGCGAGGCCATGCCATCGACGCTCAGTACCGAGCCATCGTCAAAGCTGTACACGTCCTGGCGCAGTTCCAGCTCGGCGTATTGTTCGCACTCGTTGCCCAGCCGGTACTTGGCCTCGGCACCGGGCAGCTTGAAGCAGGATTGCTTGCCGCCATTGAGCGAGTTGCCCACGCCACTGCGCAAATACCCGGCGAACTCCAAAGCGCTGGCCGACAACGGTGCCAGCAGGCACAGGCTGGCGATACAGATGCTGTAGTTGAGTGAAGATTTCATGGAACGACCTTTTTTATTGTTATGGGTAAAACCGGTAATCACTGCAGATGCAGGGCAAATGACTCATACGGACGCAGTGAAATCCGACTGCTGCGCACCGGGCAGTCGTCGTAGTTGCTGATCAGCAGCCGCTGGCTCAACCCCGCGTCAACCACACCTTCAGGCAGTTCGATA
This sequence comes from Pseudomonas sp. CCC4.1, assembly GCF_035019225.1. Taxonomy (NCBI): domain Bacteria; kingdom Pseudomonadati; phylum Pseudomonadota; class Gammaproteobacteria; order Pseudomonadales; family Pseudomonadaceae; genus Pseudomonas; species Pseudomonas sp. CCC4.1. The sequence continues at coordinate 86,472 of NZ_JASJWL010000006.1, forward strand.
TCGCAGGGTGTGCCATAGAAGTTGTTGATCACCAGCAGACTCTCGCCATCGCCCTGACGCACATAGACCCATACCTGCTTATGCTCGGGCAACAACAGACGGTATACACCGTGTTGCAGCAAGGGCTCTGCGCGGCGCAAGGCAATCAATTCGCGGTAGTGATGCAGCACCGAAGCCGGGTCATTGCGCTGGTCTTCAACGTTGATAAACGCCGCGTTGGCGGGGATGCCAATCCACGGTTCGACACTGCTGAAACCGGCATTGGCCTGATGATCCCATTGCATTGGCGTGCGGCCGTTGTCCCGTGACTTTTGCTTGATCGCAGCCATGCATTCGTCGTGAGGCACCCCGGCTTCGCGCTTGAGGCGATAGATATTCAGGGTTTCGACATCGCGATACTGCTCGATATGCTCGAACCCGGGGTTGGTCATGCCGATTTCTTCACCCTGATACACATAGGGTGTGCCTTGCAAAAAATGCAGCGCCGTGGCGAGCATTTTGGCCGAGACCACGCGGTGTTCACCGTCATCGCCAAAACGCGAAACCACACGCGGCTGGTCATGGTTACACCAGAACAGCGCGTTCCAGCCGCCACCGGCCTGCATACCAACCTGCCACTCCGAAAGAATGCCCTTGAGCTGCAGGAAATCGAAATCAGCCCGCACCCACTTCTGCATGTTCGGGTAATCGACTTTCAGGTGATGAAAATTGAAGGTCATCGACAGCTCCTGGCTGTCAGGGCGCGAGTAGCGGATGCAGTGCTCAAGGCTGGTGGACGACATCTCGCCGACGCTGACCAGATCGTGGCCGGCAAACACTTCGCGGTGCATCTCCTGCAGGTACTCATGCACGTTGGGGCCATCGGTATAGAAACGGCGGCCGTCGCTGTCGTCCTGGGGGAAATGCGCCGGTTTCGAGATCAGGTTGATCACATCCAGGCGAAAGCCACCCACGCCCTTGTCCCGCCAGAAGCACATCAGCTTGTAGACCTCGGCGCGTACCTTGGGGTTGTCCCAATTGAGGTCGGCCTGAGTGTGGTCAAACAGGTGCAGATAGTACTGGCCGGTTTGCGCCTCGTATTCCCAGGCCGAGCCGCCGAATTTGGACTCCCAGTTGTTTGGCTGGTCGCGCCAGATATAGAAGTCGCGATACGGGTTGTCGAGGCTGCTGCGCGCCTGCTGGAACCACTCGTGTTCGATGGACGTGTGATTGACCACGATATCAAGCATCAGATTGAGGCCACGGGCACCGGCTTCGCGGATCAGCAGTTCGCAATCGGCCATGCTGCCGTAACTCGGGTCTATGGCGTAGTAATCGCTGATGTCATAGCCGTTGTCGCGCTGGGGCGAGCGCAGGAACGGCGTCAGCCACAGGTAATCGACGCCCAGCCACTGCAGGTAATCGAGCTTGTCGACCACCCCCCGCAAGTCACCGGTCGCGTTGCCCGCGTGGCTGCAAAAGCTTTTTGGGTAGATCTGATAGATCACTGAACGCTGCCAGTCTTGCATGGGGTGTTCCTTGCTTGGACGTTGTAGCCGCTGGTGCAGGCTGCGATAAGGGCCGCTGGACCGTCTATCAAGACGGGCAGCTTCGCAGCCCATCGCAGCCTTCGGCAGCGGCTACAGGAAAGTGGATGTGCTACGCGACGCGATAACCCGGACGAATGATTTTCAGGCTCAGGCCGCAGGTCAGGACAAACGGCACGACAATGGCCATCAACATGCCGATGACAAACATCGGGATGTACTGCGGAATGATCGAAATAAAGCCGGGTAAGCCGCCAACACCGATGGCCGAAGCCAGCACCTTGTTCAGCGACAGGAAAATGCTGCCCAGCGCCGAGCCGATCAGCGCCGCATAGAACGGGAACTTGTAGCGCAGGTTGATCCCGAACATCGCCGGTTCCGTGATGCCAAAGTACGCCGAGACTGCAGAGGTAGAGGCCATGCTGCGCTCACGCACATTGCGGCTCATGTAGAACACCCCGAGCGCGGCGCTGCCCTGGGCCAGGTTGGACATGACGATCATCGGCCAGATAAAGGTGCCGCCGTGGTTGGCAATCAATTGCAGGTCCACGGCGAGAAACATATGGTGCATGCCGGTAATCACCAGCGGTGCATACAGCAGGCCGAAAATCATTCCGCCGAGCACCGGGGCCACGTCGAACAACAGCACTACGCCTTCGGTAATGAGGATGCCGAGGTGACGGGTCACCGGGCCAATGATCGCCAGCGCCAGCACCCCGGTGATGACGATGGTAGTAATGGGTACCACCAGCAATTGAATGGCATTGGGCACTCGCGCCCGTAGCCATTTCTCTATCACGCTCATCACATAGGCGGCCATCAGGATCGGCAGGATCTGCCCCTGGTAGCCCACTTTCTCGATCTGGAACAGGCCCAGGATGTTGAAGTACGGCAGGCTCTGGCCCTCCAGCCCGGCCACGGCCTTGCCGTAGTTCCAGGCATTGAGCAGGTCGGGGTGAACCAGCATCAGGCCCAGCACAATGCCGAGGATTTCACTGCCGCCAAAACGCTTGGCCGCCGACCAGCCCACCAGCGCGGGCAGGAATACAAAAGAGGTATTGGCCATGAGGTTGATCAGGCTCCACACCCCGTCCAGTTGCGGATAAGCGTCGAGCAGGGTTTTGCCGTCGATAAACATGCCCTTGGCGCCGAGCAGGTTGTTAACCCCCATCAGCAAGCCGGCAATGATCAGGGCGGGCAGGATGGGCATAAACACATCGGAGAACACACGCACCAGACGCTGCATGGCGTTGGCCTTGTCGGCGCCCTGCTGCTTCACGTCGGCGATAGTGGCGGCTGCCAGGCCGGTCTGCTCACGCAGGGCGGCATAGACCTTCTCGACTTCACCGGGGCCGATCACCACCTGGTACAGGCCGCCCGTGAAGAAGGAGCCTTTGACCAGATCGATCTGGTTGAGGGTGGTGCTGTCGACCAGGCTTGGGTCCTTGAGGGCCAGGCGCAAGCGTGTGACGCAATGCGCGGCCTGCTCAACGTTGGCGGCACCACCGAGGCTGTGCAGCAGCTCGCGGGCGATCTGGGAATAGTCGTGGCTCATGCGTGGTCTCGCTTGAATTTTTATTATGGAGCGTCGCTGTGGCAGCACGCCGTAGCAAAAAAATACTCGTCTGTACGAGTTAAAGCAACAACTGGTACAGACGAGTTAGTGATTTTTCTGCCGCGTACTTGCGCTGCCTTCCCTCCAACCCTTAAGGTTCCGGGCCCCGAGCCCAACCGGCATAGAGCCCTCGCCATGACCAAATACAATCAGATCTACACGGATCTGCTTGCCAGTATCACCACTGAACGCCTGGCCCGCGGCGCGCGCCTGCCGTCCGAAACCGAGTTGATGGCCAGCTATGGGGCCAGCCGCGGAACCGTGCGCAAGGCGATTGAACAACTGCAGGAGCGTGGATTTGCCCAGAAGATCCACGGCAAGGGCACTTTTGTATTGTCATCCAGCCCGATCGAGTTCCAGCTGGGCGGTATCGTCAGCTTTCAAGAGACCTACCCGCGCCTGGGCGGTAACGTCAGTACCGAGGTGGTGGAGTTCACCCGGTTCCCGCTCGAAGGCGCACTGTGCGAGAAGTTCGATGTTGCAGCGGGCAGCCTGATAACCCGCATCAAACGCGTGCGCCATATTGATGGCAAGCGGGTGATTCTGGACATCAACCATTTTGTCAGCGACCTGATTCCGGGGCTGGATCAGGCCATTGCCGAGCACTCGATCTATGCCTATATCGAGCAGACCCTGAATCTGCAGATCAGCTATGCCCAGCGCACCATCGAAGCGGTGCCGCGCAGCAAGGACGACCAGCAGCACCTGGACCTAGAGGGTCAGAGCCATGTGATCGTGGTGAGCAACCAGACGTTTCTACAGGATGGGCGCCAGTTCGAGTACACCGAGTCGCGGCATACGCTGGACAAGTTCTACTTTTCGGATGTGGCGCGGCGCTGACATCAAAAAAAGCACCCTCACCTTCCGGGGTGAGGGTGCTTTTTTACTTGGCCGCAAACTTCGACCCACGCCCCCCATCAAGCTGCGCCTGCAACATCCCCCATTCGCGGGCAACAATCGAATACGGGATAAAAATGCTCACTCTCTGCGCGCTCTTCAGCTCAGGCAACGTAATAGTACTGTTCAGGCTGGTCGAATAAAAACCGGCATTGATCCCCACCACGCAACCGTCACTGGCGATCACCGGCCCACCCGACATGCCCTTGACCAGCGGGGCATCATGAATGGCATACAGGTCACCGCTGTGATCTTCGGTATTGCTGAAGGGGGTTTTATACACTTTGCCCTTACCCGTCGTGGTCACAAGGTAAGGGCTCACGCCCACGGCCGTGATGCTCTCTCCCACCTGCGGCGCTCGCCATGCCGGGAAGTGGCCATTGGCTTTATGCTTGATAAAGACCAGATCGCAGCGTGTGCTGCAACGGTATGCAACGTTGGGGATAAACGGGGTATGCCCAGTGGTGACGGCGTAGTCCTCATTCCATTGCACGGCCGAGGCCATGTACATATACGGCATGGGAAAGCCTGAAAAGACGGGAAAGTAAGCTTCATTGACCGGCCCCGACAAGTCGGGCTTCACGAATCCGTTGCATCCTGCAGTGACAACTCCTATTAACAAGAAGGCCATGATCTTGATCATGATAAATCACCGACTTATAGGGAGGATGCGACTGGCTTTGATTGTCAGTATTTTGACTACAGCAAAAACAGCACGCCTAACCAATTGTTTTGGTTGAGGCATGTATTATTTATGGATGAGGTTTTAATAACGCGTATGAATCAATCGAACTAAGCTCAATTGCCATTTCGAGCAATTGCCACGTTCAAATAATTGGCGTCGGAAGTTTGATGATTCAGAACGCCGACCACAAAAAAAGCGATCAACAGTAAAGGTTGATCGCTTTTTATATCAAGCCGGGCTCAAGGCCTTTCATGCACTATCAGTCTGCGGCGCCATCATTTTTTTGAGCGCCAACGGTCTTGCGCTCACCGGTTGGAGAAACTTCATACACGTTCATCACCCAAGTGTCAGCGATCACGGTTTCAACCACGTAATTCTTCTTGGCTTGCGGGGTGAATTGCTGCGCAACAGGCTGCTCTTTGTCGAACGGCGTAGGCATTGGAATACCGTTGAAGGTGAACTGCTTGGCCTTGACCGTCCCTTCCACGTGCACCACTTTGTCTGCATCGACCAGCTTGCTGATGCTGTCAGTGCCACCGCCAATTCGCTTCAGATAGGCCGGTATGCGCTTGAAGTAAGCAGTGTCATAAACACGATCACCCGCGTCATCCATTCGACCGTCGGAATACCCGTACATGTAACTGACAGGGTGATCACCCTCCCCGCCGATGGTACGGAAGGTCAAGCTGGCTTGATGGTCATTCATGACCAGTGGCACGACCGGCGTTGAAGTGAGATCACCCGCCTTACGGCTACTGCAACCGGTCATCACAAGGGCGAGTGTGATTGCTAACGGAACTGCCAGATAAGTTTTCATTCGATCCTTGAACAGTCTGAGTGAAGGACAGTATGGAACCATTTGTTGAATGAAAGTTCCCTATACGATGTTGGCGCATCACACTCTACCCGCGTCAAAACCCAAGGAAGAACGCCATGTTCACGAGGAGCCTGTTGCTGAGTTTTTGCGCTGTGTTACTGGTTGGCTGCACGGGAAGGGGCTTTCAACCACCACCCGGGGACTACACACAGTGGTACAAAAAGGGGGTCACCCAATCGGGCGTCGACAACGCCATGCGTGCTTGCGGGTATACCAATCTTGATGGCGTGGGAGACACCTCGCCGATTGATGTTGTGCTGACGCGGTTCTACTGCATGAAGGACGCCGGGTTCAAGCGCAGGGATAAACTCGATCTGTGCAAGCAAGGCCGCATCGGTGAATCCCCGGTATGCGAAGGCCGCCGGTAAACCATTACCAAAAGGAAAACAGGGAATGAACGATCTACGCAACGGACTGTACGGCACCGTACTGGTGTTGGCGGCAGCAGCAATGGGTGGTTGCGCCTCCTCGGCCGCCATCACCGGCGAGCCTGGGGTAAACATGGGCGACAGCTATCAGAGTGTGCTCGCGGTGGTCAGCCGCAACAATACCGTGACCAAACAGGTGGACGGTCAAGGCTTCCGGGCCGAGGGTTACTCAGCGATGTTCAAGGACTGTCGCGTCAAATACTTCCTGTTCCAGGACGCCGATGGTTTGCAGCGCGTGACCTATGAACCTGCGCCGCATCTGTCAGTCAGCCAGAACTGCCGCCAGCCTTAACCTGCCCCTGCGAGTCGATTGACTGATGAGACTGTTCACTGTAATCCCCGCCGTTCTGCTAGCGCTCAGCGGCTGCGGCCAGGTGGCAAACGTGCGTTCGCTGTCCACCGGCTACATCCCGCCACAGAGCGGCGAGACTGCCCGTATTCGCCTGCTCACCGACGGCCTGGTGCGCGCCGTGCCGGGGCGTGACTGCCTCGACTGGAATGTGCCCGGCGCGGGGGTGATGGCGTCGGCGAAATCCGGCTTCCCCGACCATAACGGTGAAAACCTCGGCATTGCCGGGCCGATCTATTCGTTGGCAGGTTCGGTCTCGTCAGAGCTGGTAGTGCCGGCGAACAAGCCGATCGCGTTCCATTACCTGGGGCGCCTGCAATATGCCCGGCAGTGTGCCAGGACCATGACCTTCGTACCTCGGCCCGGGTTGGATTACCGGGTGCAGGCATCGATGTCGGCGGACTGTTCATTCCTGCTGGATGAGCTTTCAGCTGACGGCATGCAATGGGTCGCTGTCGAACCGAAGCCTGATGGCAAGGTGTCGATGTGTCACGCGATGGATAACTTCTAGCCCGAAATCAGCGCGGGTCCATTACCAAGCCACCTAAACACGGCGCCTGGCGATGCACAAAGCTGCCAGAATTTGCCAGACCCAAAAAGCCAAAAGCCCGCAATTAAGCGGGCTTCAGGGTGTTCTTGCTCACGGGTGCCGGACTATGCCGGCCTACCGATTATTCTCACTCTATTATCAACAAGCGCAATAAAACCTTTAAAAGCAGATAACTATCAAACAAAACAAAAGGCATACCATGAAAAGAACCATTCCCGAACGACGCTCTAGATGCTCAGCCCTCCCGCCTCTCATCGCATGACAAGCACCTGTAGAGGGGGTATAGCGCTCTTTGATAGGGCGCACGTGACTACGGCACGATCAGGGCCTACAAACATCCGAGTCAAACCATGAGGAAGAACGCCATGTTCACGCGGAGCCTATTACTGAGTTTTTGCGCGGTGTTACTGGTTGGCTGCACGGGAAGGGGCTTTCAAACCGGCGGTCTAGGAAACACTCCCCTAGTCCTCTACGGCTCAGCCGTTTGCCAGCGAGGAAAAATCACAAGCGAAGCGATGATCGCTAAAAGTGCACCACCGGTGCTGTAGAGCATTCGTAGAAATACCAAATCCAGCTCCGATCCTCCTGACTGGCCAACCTGCGCGACCAGTATGAAATGTGGAGTGAGGAACATCAAATAGCTGATGTGGCTCACAGAGCGCCCTGCCAGGGTGCCAATAGAAACAGGCAGTATCAGTGCAGCCAACAAAAACGGATCATGGATTGCGTAACCAAGAACGGCAGCAATGGCTCCCCCTAAGAAGGTGCCGCCGACTCGCTCCAGAGACATCCTCAACGTTGAATGCATGTAGGGCTGCATGATCAGAAACACCGTAAGGGTCATCCAGTATCCGTAATGCAACGACCACAATTGAACCAACCAAACTGACAGTGCTCCCGACAGCGCAACGCGAAGCCCATGCAGAAAGAAGTTAGATTTCGGTGTGAAATTTGTTCTGAGTGCCGACCATAAAACTGGCCGCTTTGCAGCATCAGGCTGGTCGTACTGACACCATTGGAACAGCAATGCGGAGCCTGTAGCCCATAGGCTGCCATATAGAAAGTAACGTGCATAAGCAAATCCCTGGGCAAAGTCCTTTGCCGGGAATGCAGTGGATACCGCAAATGCCGTCGCTGTCAGCAAAGCGGGAATGCTAATGCGCGCGCCGCAAACCTGGGCGTAAGCGCCAGCAAACGCAAAGAGGGCCGACAGTGCTATAGCCAGTTGCGGCCATACCATCGTCCAAGCACCTAGCCCTGACGCCACGGCGCCGGTGATGCCGAAAACCAGGCCGAAGATACAACCCTTTGGGGACTTATCGCTCGGAATCGACAGATAGCTCCAGAATGCGGCAATCGCTGACCAACAGAACAAGGGGTTGTGTAAGCGAGCCGCGAGGAGCGCCGGCACAGTACAGACAACACCACCACACACTACGTAGCCAATCGGTACATTGCGTACCGCTTCCAACATCTTAACGGTCAGTGATTGCGACATGATCGAACCTTCATTACTCAACTGGAACCAATGCGGTTCGATCGATCTTGTCAATCGAGGTAACACCAGTGAGCGTCATTGCCACGCGCATTTCTTGCGAGAAGATATCCAGCATATTCTCTACCCCGTGCTGTCCGTCGGCGGCCAGAGCGTAAACCGTCGAGCGCCCCAGCAGGCATGCCTTGGCGCCTAAGGCGAGCATGCGCACAACATCCAGCCCGGAACGAATGCCAGAGTCCACCAGCACCGTCAGGTCATCACCCACTACTTCGGCGATGGGAGGCAAAGCCCTAGCGGTGGACAGCACACCGTCCAATTGGCGACCGCCGTGGTTGGAGACCACGATGCCATCAGCGCCAAAACTTACTGCGTCCTTGGCGTCCTGTGGATCAAGGATGCCCTTGATAATCATCGGGCCCTTCCAAAACTCGCGGATCCATTCCAGGTCCTTCCAGCTGATAGAGGGGTCGAAGTTATTGCCTAACCAGCCAACATAATCTTCCAGGGTGGTGGCTTTGCCCAGGTACTTGGAGATGTTGCCCAAATCATGCGGACGACCGAGGATACCGACATTAAACGCCCAATCCGGCCTAGTGGTGGCTTGCAGGATGCGCCGTGAAGCTGCGAGTGGCCCAGACATGCCCGAGTGGGCATCACGGTAACGAGCGCCTGGCGTCGGCATGTCTACGGTGAACACCAGCGTGGTAACGCCGGCTGCTTGAGCACGCTCTAGGGCATTACGCATAAATCCGCGATCCTTGAGCACATAGAGTTGAAACCAGATCGATTGCGAACTCTGGGAACTAACCTCTTCAATCGAGCAGACCGATACTGTGGACAGGCAAAAGGGAATGCCTTTCGTGGCCGCAGCCTTGGCCGCTTGTACTTCACCACGACGGGCATACATACCGGTCAGTCCGACGGGGCTGAGGATGATCGGCAGACTCTGTTCCTTTCCAAAGAGCGTCGTCTTGAGACTCAAACTGTCAACATTTCTCAAGATGCGTTGACGCAAGCTGATGCTGGCGAGGTCAGCGCTATTGGCACGCATTGTGTGTTCGGCATAGGCGCCGCCGTCGATGTAGTCGAACAGAAATCGCGGCAATTTGCGTCTCGCGGCTTCGCGATAGTCGGATGCCGATGAAATAATCATTATCTACAACTCCTAGGTCTCTAGAAAATTTCAGCGACGTAGGACGTTGCTGAGTGAATTTCACGATAAGGGATTGTTGAGTATGATAAAAACAACTTTTTCTACTCGAATTGAGTCGCTATTGGAATACACATGAATCTCAGAACGCTGCGGGTGTTTGTAGAAGTGGTGCGCCAGGGAGGTTTCTCCCAAGCTGCGGAGGTTGTGTCTTTGACTCAGTCCTCAGTCAGCAAGGCAGTCAGGACGCTCGAGGATGAGCTAGGTACGCCACTGCTGAACCGTATCGGCCATAAAAGCGAGTTGACGGCCGCAGGTGAGATTGCCTATCGGCGCGCACTGGTATTACTCGCAGAGCGGAACGATCTGATCGCAGAGATCAATGAACTGCGCGACCTGAAGGGCGGTACGCTGCGGATCGGCTTGCCGCCTGTAGGCTCCGGGGTATTGTTCGCTGAGATGTTTGCTACTTATCGCAGCCGCTATCCGATGGTGAATATAGAACTGATAGAGCACGGTAGTAAGAAACTGTGTGAGTGCCTGGAGGCCGGAGAGGTGGACTTGGCAGCACTACTGATTCCGATCGATGAAACTTTCGCTTATCAGGAAGTGCGCAACGAGCCTTTAGTGGTTGTGCTGCCTAGCGCCCATTCGCTTTCGCGACGCAAGCGAATGAACTTCAGTGATCTGGCGGATTCGCCATTCATCCTCTTTGATGAGGGGTTTGCGCTTAACGCATTAATTATGGCCGCTTGTGATCGAAGAGGGATTGTGCCCCGGGTGACGGCCCGCAGCGGGCAGATTGATTTCATCGCCGACCTGGTAGCTGCAGGTTTAGGGGTGGCATTTTTACCGCGAATGCTTGCGCAAAAACATAAACATGCGGGCATCGCTCTAGTACCTCTTGAAGAGCCACACACGGATTGGAATATTGCACTCGCTTGGCGTGCCGGTGCGCATTTGCCTCCGGCTGCAATGGCTTGGTTAGATCTGGCCAAAGAGCTGAGATAGTGCAATGGCTTTTGCTCGGATATCCAAGCGCTGGTAGTCAATAAAAACACCGGCCTACCTGGTGAAGGGGTCGGGTGGTTTTTAGTTAAGGAAGAAGAGTTCGCTACTCTGCCCCGCCATCAGAAGCAGGTAATTGTCAAAGCCGAACTCAATCACGTTTTTACGTTTCCACAATGGGACAAGGTCCTAAAAACTTTAGACCTTGAACTGACCGAAACCGATTTCTCGCACGCTCTTGAGTTGGCTTGTCAAATCGCCGGAGGAGGTGAAAGCGAGCACCATAAGAAATTAAAGGATTTCGTAGCACACAACCCCCTCTCAATCTCTTCGGTCCCCGATATCACTAGAGGCCTGTTCCAGTGCGTAAAATACCGGACTGTGATGGAGGCAGTACTACTTGCGCATTCGCAGATAAAGGATGTCCGCGCACTACTAGTATTGGAGTCTAAATTTCCTGCTTCCCGACTGCCATTAAAAACCTTCTTGGTGTTGAAGTCATTGACCTTGTCACCCGCGAATAACCCGCGATAAACCATGACAGCTTATCGCATGACGAGTGCCTTTAAGATGGAGTTAGAAAACAGCGCCAACTTACGAGGCATATATGACTACGCTGCGATCAAACTCCGCAGATAAGCGCTCATGAATTTAGCAACCAGGTACTCACACCGGTTTAGGCTAACCAAAATCAAGCCAACGCTGGGCACAGCTCACAACAATGGGAATACTCGCCTCACTACAGACTTGCAAAAATAAGGCCCGCAATTCGCGGGCCCTATATACATCAGAAAACGACTAAGTTCGCATATACCAACTTCGGCTAACTCCCACTCTATTATCAGCAATAAATAAATATCCTTATAAATCAGTCGTTAACTACCATGCTTCTGATCCATGCCACGAGTAATACCATGTTAAGAAAACCTGATTTCATAGATCTGTCTTGAGCACGTAACTCAGCCAAACGCCTGCACAGCATCAAGCGAGGCGCTTGGCACTCGAATTGGAACATAATGAGAGTTTTTGAGCCCAGGCAGATACCCTCATGGACCGATACGAGCCACCGGAGCCTCGCTCTCCGTTGCCGGAGCTCACCCAGCTTCTCACGCCCGGCACGCTCGGGTTTTATACCCATGTCGAATGTACAGAGCTGTACGCCAGTCGACCCGATCATGACGGTATTATCAATATCTTCACGCTATTGATTGCCGAGGAACAATCTGATCTCGAGCCAGCGGCTGCCTGCTTCTTGACGCCGAAACCTATTCGAATCAAATCGCTCAATGGCTGGAGCTTTGGCCTCCGCCGTTACACGGTGGCGATCGGCACGCTCATCCCGGCTCTCACGGCTTTGGAGGCCGGGGAAGGATGGAAACTTTCAGGCGATGAACTCGAAATCGGCGAGCTTTTACCGATGCCCGCACAGTTTGTGCCGCCGGACAATGGCGCGCCGGTTCCATGGAACAAACTCCTCAAAAACAACTTCTGGACCGGCTCGCACCTATTTGAATGGACCGATCATAAGAAAGAACCCCTGACGCCGCTCTTCGCAGATCCTCGCCGGTTGCAAGAGCTATCGGCAGAGATCGAGAAGTATATCCCGCTCCAATTGGCCACAATGTCAGACCGGCTCGGCAACTTGGCGGTCCAGCTTCCGATCACTGTGCTGATGGCGAAATTCGAAAAGCTTCAAGATGGCGATTTTCAAGTCGAACATGCCTGGCATCCTAAGGCCTCCCCGCGTCCCTTGATGGCAGTCTGCGAATTGGAACACGACGACATCATCACTGGCTTTGCTTCAGCAAGACTAAAAGAAAGGATCACCCCTCTCCCGATGCGTGCTGGCCGTGGGCTGCATCGGGGCTTCATCTGGGACGAACAGAGCAGCACGCTCCTCGTCGCCTCCGGCGCAGGCTCTTTTATCTCTACCATTTCATTCAACATGCGTTCACCCGATCCGGAGCCACGCACCTTTTCGGTCAAAAAACCGGATGGCAGTTGGGACTCTCGACGCGTCGGTATGACTGCCTTTTCAAATCACAGTATCGTCGGCGACCCGCAGCCGGACGACAACGGGGGATGGACAGCGAAGCGGATGTACGCAGAGCAAGCCAATCGGCTCGCCGCCGAGCGCCGCTTTGTTCAATACCGTCCGACACGTGGTGATAAAAACGCAGGCCGCCGAAAGGCATTGGATGACCTTCGCGCGCTAATCATTGCCTACGGCGAAAAAGGCGCGTGGCTGTGGGACCCATATCTTTCAGCCAACGAGATACTTGAAACGCTGTTTTACTGCCCCTATCAAGGCGTGGACCTTCGCGGTCTGACGACGTCCAAAGCCGGCCCTAGCGACAAAATCCGCCAAACACTTGATGAATGTCAAAGCAACTGGCGGGGCCTGAAACTCGAACTTCGAGTACAGAAGGGCGCGGCGGGCTGGGACTTCCACGATAGGTTCCTGATCTTTCCATCCGGCCCAGATGGGGCAATGGCTTGGTCGCTCGGCACCTCGGTAAACTCCGTGGGCACGGCGCATCACATCCTGCAGAAGGTCGACAATGCTCAGCTTGTGGTGGATGCCTTCACCGACCTTTGGGAGCTACTCGGCGGACAGGATCATCTAATTTGGAGGAGGCCGTCATGAACGCTGCGGATGTTCTTCTCTCGGCTATGGCGGAAGCTACGCGACCTGGGGCGGTCGAAGTCCCCAACTCTCTTCTTGCGGCAATCGAAGCGCAATCCGATCCGTTTCATGCAATTTCTGATTGGGATGCCTGCAACGAGTTATTTGACGCGATCCGATCTCAATTTTCCTTCATCGAGTTGGTCCGACGCGGCAAGCCTCCGAGCGGTGAGGACTTCGACAAACTCACCGGCCTGCTTCGGTGGATCATCCAAGAAGGCGCCGATTGGAACGTAAGCGCTGATCCGAGCCGTACCCGGCTGGTCGCCCTCTTCGTCGTCGGACAGTTCACAACGATGGAGGCGAATTTCTGGAGCACCGTGCCAGATGACTTCAGGCCCAACGATGGACTACTCGCTTCGCTCGAGAGAGTCATTGAGGGCCTGACGATGAGCTTCACAACTAAGGGCTTAGCGCCTCCAATCTGGGAGTTGGAAGCGGTCGAAAAGTTTGAAAAAGCTGATGCCAAAAGCGATTGGATCGGAATCGCACAAGGCTGGCGACTGATCGAGGATGGATTTTTTCCGAGCATTGCCATTGCGCAGACTGCCCAATGTCTCGACAGATTTGCACCAGAACGCTTGGTGCAGGCCATCTCGGGTCTGCGGCAGACCGCACCGGTCATGAGCGTCGTGCTATCGCTCCCCCCCAATGCAGCACTACGCCTCGGCTCTAGATCGACCAACCCTCATGTCCAGTTCGCAACGACTTACATATCTGTGTCGCTTAGGTCTAACCGCGAGCCGCTCAGTGAAGATTCCAAGAAGTCTCTGGTCCAAATCTTGGAAAATGTCTCGAAAGATAAGCCGCGCTGGGCTGCCTGGATGCACGTGTTCAACTTATTTCCTTCGCGATTTCCAGAATTACAGACGCCTCTCGGTTGCGCTCTTGCTGATGCGAACGATACTGCCCTTCAAGCCTACGTTGATGCGATTAGCCTGCACTGGTCTGGTCAACAGACCCGATTTTCAGTCGCAGAATGTCTCCGGGCCTTCCGGGACAGGGCCATAGCCAAGAAGCGCAAAGCTTTGTGGAATTTTGCTTTTCAGCGTTGGATGTGCTGGGGGTACGGTCTGAACGGGACTGCTGACAGCCTCATTAAGATCTCTCGGTGTGAGTTGGATTACGCTTTAGTAGGTTATGCCGTCGAATGCCTCGACGGTGACCAGAGGCAGCACATGATTGCCTCACTCATTGAGAAGCTTCAGACCGTGGAAAACAACTGGCACCCCGGGATCACGGACTATCTCTCTGAGTGGAACGCAGTGCTATCGGAAATGCAGCCCCTTTTCTTGGCAATCAGTATCGAGGGCACAGACGCTGACTGGATCGATGAAAAGCCCACAATGCGACTACCATTCGATCCAGACAAGGAAGCCTATGTGATCCTCAAGTACGGCAGACCTCAAATCGACTAAGCAGCTGTATCCTCAAAAAATCAAAAGCCCACTATCACGCGGGCTTTTGGATATTAGCTACAAGGGGTCACTCCCACTCGAACATAAACAATCTTAAAAAACCAATATAAATCATAGTTTTATTTTGATCATCTCTGCTGATACCACGAAAACACCATAGACGAAAACCTGTTTTCACGAGCACTGCATCATTCATGCGATGTAGTGATCGGCTGGGGAATTGACCCGTCTGCCAATACCGCACTTATCCCATATTGACTCAAGATCCAATGCTTGAAAGTACTCGCAGACCAGGAGTCACGGTCAGTGAAATGCTGGTAAATGGACCAATGCTTCATAAGCTGAAACACGCTCGTCTATGGGAATGACTTGACGTACTGGACGGCAATCAAACAGTGCATAACCGCTATGAGGGTGGCGGGACCGCTTGCAAGCCCTTCAAGAGCAACTCACCCTACGGCGTCTCACACTTATCCGAGTCAACCCATAAGGAAGAACGCAATGTTCACGAGGAGCCTATTGCTGAGTTTTTGCGCTGTGTTACTGGTTGGCTGCACGGGAAGGGGATTTCAACCGCCGGCTCCTGATTACACAAAATGGTACAAGGAGGGCGTATCGCAGACCGGGATCATTGCTGCGATGCGTGCGTGCGGATATACCAATGTTGATGGCGCGGGAGACAGGTCGCCAATCGATGTGAGGTTACTGAACTTCTATTGCATGAAAGACGCAGGCTACAAACGCAAAGATAACTTGGACATGTGCAAGCTCGGTCGTATTGGCGAATCGCCGGTGTGCGACGGCCGCCGTTAATCCATCACCAAAAGGACACAGGGAATGAACAATCTACGCAACGGACTGTATGGCACAGCATTGGTGTTGGCTGCAGTGTGCCAAGACCATGACCTTTGTGCCTCGGCCTGGCGTGGACTACATGGTGCAGGCCACCATGTCGGCGGACTGTTCGTTCCAGCTGGATGAATTGGAGGCGGGCGGCAAGCAGTGGGCGATGGTCCAACCGCAGCCAGCAGGGAAGGTGTCGATGTGCAACGCGATTGATAACTTCTAGCCGGAAATCTGCACGGGTTGAATGCTGCGCGTAAAGTTCTTCAAAACACACGCCAACACCATAGGGGGAGATGGGCAAACAGTTATTGCTGACATCTGCGCTGCTAAGCGCTCTCGATACCATGCCGGCATTCCTTGTCCGGGACATGGTATCGATGTAGCTCTCTCACATACGTACGATGGGCGCCATTAAAAACGCCATTGATGACGTAGTAAAGATCACTATCAATTCTTATTTTTTACAATAAAATCAGATAGTTGAAAACAAACCTCACTCCCACTCAATCGTTGCCGGCGGCTTGCTCGACACGTCATAAGTTACGCGGGAGATGCCTTCGATTTCGTTGATGATCCGGCCGCTGACGGTTTCCAGCAGTTCGTAAGGCAGATGAGCCCAACGCGCGGTCATGAAGTCGATGGTTTCTACGGCACGCAGGGCAACTACCCAGGCGTAACGACGGCCATCGCCTACAACACCAACCGATTTAACCGGCTGGAACACTACAAATGCCTGGCTCACTTTGTGGTACCAGTCAGCCTTGCGCAGCTCTTCGATAAAGATGTGGTCAGCACGACGCAGGATGTCGGCGTATTCCTTTTTCACTTCACCCAGGATGCGCACGCCCAGACCCGGGCCCGGGAACGGGTGACGGTAGACCATGTCGTACGGCAGGCCCAGTTCCAGACCCAGACGACGGACTTCGTCCTTGAACAGCTCACGCAGCGGTTCAACCAGCTTGAGGTTCATTTCGTCCGGCAGGCCGCCCACGTTGTGGTGCGACTTGATGACGTGAGCCTTGCCGCTCTTGGCGCCAGCCGACTCGATCACGTCCGGGTAGATGGTGCCCTGGGCCAGGTACTTGATGTTTTCCAGCTTGCAGGATTCGGCATCGAACACGTCGATAAAGGTACGGCCGATGATCTTGCGCTTTTTCTCCGGGTCGCTTTCGCCAGCCAGGTTGTTCAGGAACTGGTCGGCAGCGTTGGCGCGGATCACCTTGACGCCCATGTTCTCGGCGAACATGGCCATCACTTGCTCACCTTCGTGCAGGCGCAGCAGGCCGTTGTCCACGAATACGCAGGTCAACTGGTCGCCGATGGCCTTGTGCAGCAAAGCTGCTACTACCGAGGAGTCAACACCGCCGGACAAGCCCAGCAATACGTTGTCGGTACCAACCTGGGCACGGATGTTGGCAATCGCGTCTTCGGCGATTTTCGACGGCGTCCACAGGGCTTCGCAGCCGCAGATGTCGAGGATAAAGCGCGACAGGATGCGACCGCCCTGCTTGGTGTGGGTCACTTCCGGGTGGAACTGCACGCCGTAGTAGCCGCGCTCGTCGTTGAACATGCCGGCAATCGGGCAGCTTGGAGTGCTGGCCAGAATGTGGAAGTCGGACGGCATTTTGGTGACTTTGTCACCGTGGCTCATCCACACGTCCAGACCGAACAGGCCGTCGGCGTCGATATGGTCTTCGATACCGTCCAGCAGGCGGCTTTTGCCGACCACGTCTACACGGGCATAACCAAACTCGCGCAGCTCGGAACCTTCAACCTTGCCGCCCAGTTGCTCGGCCATGGTCTGCATGCCGTAGCAGATACCGAAAACTGGTACGCCCAGGTCAAATACAGCTTGTGGGGCGCGCGGGCTGCCGGCTTCGTGTACCGACTCCGGGCCACCGGCCAGGATGATGCCTTTAGGGGCGAATTCGCGGATCGCTGCGTCGTCCATGTCGAACGGGTGCAGTTCGCAGTAAACGCCGATTTCGCGCACGCGGCGGGCGATCAGCTGGGTGTACTGGGAACCGAAGTCCAGGATCAGGATGCGGTGAGCGTGAATGTCGAGGGCCATGACAAAATCTCGATTAATTTCAGAAACGACACGGGGCTGAATCAAACAGCCCCGGTGACTTAATTCGTATCGCACCCGGGTGTGAACCCGGGTGCGACCACTATCAACCTACGCGATAGTTGGGTGCTTCCTTGGTGATCTGCACGTCGTGGACGTGGGATTCAGCCATGCCAGCGCCGGTGATACGCACGAACTCGGGCTTGGTACGCATTTGTTCGATGTCGGCACAGCCGGTGTAACCCATCGAAGAACGCAGACCGCCCATCAGTTGGTGAATAATCGCCGTCAGCGAGCCTTTGTACGCCACGCGACCTTCAATACCTTCCGGCACCAGCTTCTCGGCACCCGCGGAGGAGTCCTGGAAGTAACGGTCAGAGGAGCCCTGGGATTGCGACATCGCACCCAGCGAACCCATGCCGCGGTAAGCCTTGTACGAACGGCCCTGGTACAGCTCGATTTCGCCTGGTGCTTCTTCAGTACCGGCAAACATCGAACCCATCATCACGCAGGAAGCACCGGCAACGATGGCCTTGGACAGGTCACCCGAAAAACGGATGCCGCCGTCGGCGATCAGAGGCACGCCAGTGCCTTCAAGGGCAGCGGCCACATTGGCAATCGCGCTGATTTGCGGAACGCCAACACCGGCAACGATACGGGTGGTGCAGATCGAGCCCGGGCCGATACCGACTTTAACTGCGTCAGCGCCGGCTTCAGCCAGGGCCAGGGCAGCAGCGCCAGTGGCGATGTTGCCGCCAATGACCTGAACTTCAGGGAAGTTCTGCTTGACCCAGCGAACGCGGTCGATCACGCCTTTGGAGTGACCGTGGGCGGTGTCGACTACCACCACGTCAACGCCGGCAGCCACGAGGGCGGCCACGCGATCAGCGGTGTCCTTGCCGGTACCGACCGCAGCGCCTACGCGCAGACGACCCTGGTCGTCCTTGCTGGCCAACGGGTAAGCCTTGGCTTTTTCGATGTCATTAACGGTCATCATGCCCTTGAGGGCAAAGTTGTCGTCGACGATCAGCACGCGCTCGATACGGTGCTTGTGCAACAGCTCGCGGGCTTCTTCCTTGTCGGCGCCTTCCTTGACCGTAACCAGACGCTCTTTAGGCGTCATCACGTCACGAACGGTAGCTTCCAGACGGTTTTCAAAGCGTACGTCACGGGATGTCACGATGCCGACCAGGTCGCCATTGTGCAGTACCGGAACGCCGGAGATATTGTGCTGGCGGGTCAGCTCAAGCAGCTCACGTACCGTGGCATCAGCCTCGATAGTGATCGGCTCTTTAACCACGCCGGCTTCGAAACGCTTGACCTTGCGAACTTCGTGAGCTTGCTGCTCGATGGTCATGTTCTTGTGGATGATACCGATACCGCCTTCCTGAGCCATGGCGATTGCCAGACGGGCTTCAGTTACGGTGTCCATTGCAGCGGAAACCAGCGGAATATTCAGTTCAATGCCACGGGTCAAACGAGTCTTTAAATTGACTTCGTTCGGGAGAACCTCGGAATAACCGGGGACGAGAAGGATGTCATCGAATGTGAGTGCTTCTTGGCTGATACGCAGCATCGCTGGGGCTCCCGAGCGGGAAAATGGAAGCGCGCCATTGTACTCAAAACCCCTGGATCTCTCAACGGAAACCTTTAGAGAGTTTTGCGCTAAGGGCCAATGATTAGCTGACTTTGAAGGCAGAAATTGAACCGTAGCAGCTGCCGAAGGCTGCGTCCGGCGGCGTAGCCGTCGTAAATCCATAGCCCGCGTTTTTTCAGCTGAACCGCGTGCCCCGGACTTACGATCGCTTCGCAATCGAACGCAGCCTCGTTCCTTCGGCAGCTGCTACGGAATTTTCACCTCACAGTTCAACTTTCACCCATGTCACCGGCTGGTCGAGCCAGTCGGCGAACTCGTCGAGAAAGCTTTGCTTGAATCCAGCCTCGGCCCAGTTGTTGAAAATAAACCCAAGGTTGGAAAACGCACACGGCTGTAAAAACAGAAAACCGTTGATGTCGTCTTCGTGGGCGCACAGCGGACAGATGAAGTTGTCGGTACGCCCCGGCATCCAGTCTTCGAGGCTTTCAAACAGCGCTTCGCCCACTTCCTTGCGGCACTCGGCGCAACCGGCTTCTTCAAGAAAACCTTTGGCCGGTGTGTAGATGCAGCGCTTGGTGATGATCTCCAGGCCATTGATCGGCTGCCCGAAAGGCAGCGCCTCGGGGTGCAGCACCACTTCACGGGCACCGGGGGCGATGGCGTAGGCCATGCCATTGCCGGTACGGCCGCAGGTGGTGAGCTCTTCTTCGATGATGTTCTTGCGCACCAGCCAGCGCACGATGGCCCGTGCACGCGGCTCATGCACCGGCAAGGTGGAGATTTTTGGAACGATGATGCTTTGCGAGTTCATGGGGTACGGCACATATGGATAAGAGCGACTACAGGGTTCAGCCACGCAGTTTAACTCAGGTAACGCGCAATCAGCGCAATGCCGCTGGCCAGCACCAGCCACGTTACCAGCCGCACAAACGCCTCGCGGGACAATTTGCGCGTCAGCCGGCGGCCAACCCACAGTCCCATTGCCATCGCCGGCAACAGGCAGGCGCCAAGCAACAACAGCTCGCCATCGGCATACACACCGGCAAGCACGAACAACGTAAGACGCACCACGGTGCTGCAACTGATCAACGCACTCTGGGTGGCGCGGGCAGCGTCTTTGGGCAAGCGGGCATTCAGATAAAGCGCATACAAAAAACCGCCACTGCCAAACAGCGCACCAAACAACCCGCCGGTGATACCCGTGGGGATGGCCCAACCGGCAGCGAGCCGTGCCGGCTTCACCTTCACCGCCAAGCTGTACAAGGCGTAAGCGGTGATAAAAACCCCCATCAACAGCAACAACAGGTCGGATTTAAGGTTCAGCAAAAACACCACGCCCACCACACAGCCGATCGCCATGCACGGCAGCAAGCGCAGCAACTCGGGCCGCACCACATCTCGGCGCGACGGCAGCCAGTTACCAAAGGCCGCCACAAAATCCAGCAGCACCAGCAGCGGGATGATTTTCGACAGCGGCAGGCACAGAATCAGGATCGGCCCGGCCACCAGCGCCGTGCCGAACCCGGCCACACCAAAGACGATATAGGCCAGGGCAATGGCCAGCTCCAGCAGCACCCACTCACCACCACTAAACGGCAAATCCATTGCTCTGCTTCCTTGTTTTTAGTGCGCAGACTTCTATCAGACAGGTGCAGTGATAACAATCCGCCCTTATGATGACCCGCATGATTAAAGACCCCTTTGCAAGACTCAATCTCGACCGGGAAGTCCTGACCGTCAGCCAGCTCAATGGCCGGGCGCGGGTGCTGCTCGAAGACGTGTTCAGCAATATCTGGGTAGAAGGCGAAATCTCCAACCTCGCCCGCCCAGCCTCTGGCCACGTATATTTCACCCTCAAGGACAGCGGCGCCCAGGTGCGCTGTGCACTCTTTCGCAACAACGCTGCGCGGGTTCGTCAGGCGCTCAAGGATGGCCTGGCGGTCAAGGTGCGCGGCAAGGTCTCGCTGTTTGAAGGTCGTGGCGATTACCAGTTGATCCTCGACACTGTAGAACCCGCCGGCGACGGCGCACTGCGCCTGGCCTTCGATGCACTCAAGGAAAAGCTCGGCGCCGAAGGCCTGTTCAGCCCCGAACGCAAGGTCGCCCTGCCCGCTCACCCGCAGCGCATCGGTATTGTCAGCTCGCCCACCGGCGCGGTGATTCGCGACATCATCAGCGTGTTCCGCCGCCGTGCGCCACAAGTCGAACTGACCCTGATCCCCACCGCCGTTCAAGGCCGCGAAGCCACGGCGCAAATCGTCCGTGCCCTCAAGCTGGCCGATGCACGGGGCTTTGACGCACTGATCCTGGCCCGCGGCGGCGGCTCGCTGGAAGACCTGTGGTGTTTCAACGAAGAAGCCGTGGCTCGCGCCATCGATGCCTGCGTTACCCCTGTCGTCAGTGCCGTGGGTCACGAAACCGATGTCTCGATCGCCGACTTCGTGGCAGACGTGCGCGCGCCCACGCCTTCGGCCGCGGCCGAGCTGCTGGCACCGGACTCAAGCGACCTGCAACGGCGTATCGACAGCCTGCATCGGCGCCTGGTGATGCGCATTCGTGATCGCCTGATGCGCGACCGCTTGCGCCTCGACGGCCTGGCGCGACGCCTGCGTCACCCCGGCGAACGTCTGCGTCAGCAAGCCCAACGCCTGGATGACCTGGACATGCGCATGCGCCGGGCTTTCGAGCGCAGCCTGAATACTCGCCGCGAACGCCTGATCCGCCTCGAAACCCGTCTGGCCGCACAACATCCGGGGCGTCAGCTGGCCATGTTGCGCCAGCGTCTGGACAGCCTGGCCGAGCGCTTGCCCCGGGCCATGCGCGAAGGCCTCAAGGCGCGCCGCATGCAGCTGCAAAACCAGATGCAAACCCTGCATGTGGTCAGTCCGCTGGCGACCCTGGGCCGTGGCTACAGCATCCTGCTCGATGAAAAGGGCAATGCCGTTCGCCGGGCCGCGCAAACGCAAAACGGTCAGCGCTTGACCGCCAGGCTGGGCGAAGGCGAACTGCAAGTGCGCGTTGAGGACAATCACCTCACGCCTGTCACCCTTTCTTTACTGGATTAACCAATGCCACGTTTTTTCTCTGCCGTGCTGTTGCTGTGCCTGACTTTCAATGCTCAGGCGGCTGACAGCTATATCACCCGCCTGCTGAACAAACCGGTGCCCGGAGGGGTGGCCGTGATTGAGCTGGGCAGCGGCGCCCAGGCGCCCAAGGCCAGCTATGACGGCAAGCCGGTCATGGTGATCAAGGAACAGGACACCTGGCGGGCGATTGTCGGCATCCCGTTGACGGTCAAACCCGGTAGCCAGCAGATCACCTCCGGCGGGCGCAACCTGAGCTTTGCGGTGGGCAGCAAAAAATACCCCGAGCAACACATCACCTTGAAAAACAAGCGTCAGGTCAATCCCGACCCGGCCGATATCAAGCGCATCGACAACGAGCTGGCGATCCAGATCAAGGCCTACCGCACCTTCAGCCCCAACACGCCGAGCAACCTGTTGCTGGACAAACCGGTCAATGGCCCGCTGTCGAGCAAGTTCGGCGTGCGCCGCTTCTTCAATGGCGAAGAGCGCAACCCTCACGCCGGTCTCGACTTCGCCGTACCTGCTGGCACGCCGATCAAGACCCCGGCAGCGGGCAAGGTAATCCTGATCGGCAATTACTTCTTCAATGGCAACACGGTGTTTGTCGACCACGGCCAGGGCTTTATCAGCATGTTCTGCCATATGTCGAAGATCGACACCAAGGTCGGCCAGCAACTGGCCCGCGGCGATGTGGTGGGCAAGGTCGGCTCGACAGGCCGCGCCACGGGCCCGCATATGCACTGGAACGTCAGCCTCAATGATGCGCGGGTTGATCCGGCGATTTTCATTGGTGCCTTCACTCCCTGAGAAGCGCCCAGAAAGGGGAAACCCCCTGTAGCACGCAAGGCATGCCCTCCCTTTAAACCACGCAATCCAGAGCAAGTCAAAAATTAATATGCGCTATAAAAACGCGCATATCTTGTCTTTTCGAGCATTTATCTCAATATTTTTTATAGGCTTGCCATCTTTCCCGCCAATGGTTAGGGTTGAGCCTATGAACACACCTCACGTCCTCATTCTGCTTCGTCAACACCGCAGCCTTTGCCTCGTCAGTGCACGACTGCAACGCTAGTCGCGGTGCCTCGCCTTCTGCTTTATATTTCTTCGGCTAGCCGCCTCCTCAATGACCGGCTCGCATAAAAAGGATTGCCTGATGACCATGCTCAAAGACCCTTCTTCCAAATACCGCGCCTTCCCGGTCATTGACTTGCCCGACCGTACCTGGCCGTCGAAAACCATCACCCAGGCGCCAATCTGGTGCAGTTCCGATTTGCGCGACGGTAACCAGTCGCTGATCGAGCCGATGGATGCGGTAAAGAAGCTGCGATTCTGGAAAACCCTGGTCAGCGTAGGCGTTAAAGAAATCGAGGCATCGTTCCCGGCGGCATCGCAAACCGACTTTGACTTTGTCCGCACCCTGATCGAAGACGGCCATATACCGGACGACACCACCATCCAGGTGCTGACCCAGGGCCGCGAAGACTTGATCGCCCGCACCTTCGAATCGCTGCGCGGCGCGAAAAAAGCCATCGTCCACCTGTACAACGCCACTTGCCCTGCTTTCCGCCGCATCGTGTTCAACCAGGACAAGGACGGCATCAAGGAAATCGCGGTCAGCGCGGCGAAGCTGTTCGTCAAATACGCCGCTCAGCAGCCCGAAACCCACTGGACGTTCGAATACTCGCCAGAGACCTTCAGCGCCACCGAACTGGAGTTCGCCAAGGAAGTGTGTGACGCGGTAATCGAAGTGTGGAACCCGACGCCTGAGCACAAGATGATCCTCAACTTGCCTGCCACCGTTGAGTGCGCGACGCCGAATATCTACGCCGACCAGATCGAATGGTTCGGCCGCAATATCAATCGCCGTGACAGCGTGCTGATCAGCCTGCACACCCACAACGACCGTGGCACCGGTGTAGCCGCCACCGAGCTGGGCCTGATGGCTGGCGCCGATCGTGTTGAAGGCTGCCTGTTCGGTAACGGCGAACGGACCGGTAACGTCGACCTGGTGACCGTGGCCCTGAACATGTACACCCAGGGCCTGGATCCGCAGCTGGACTTCTCCGATATCGATGGCGTGCGCAAGGTTGTCGAAGAGTGCAACCAGATCCCGGTGCACCCGCGTCACCCGTATGTGGGCGACCTGGTGCACACCGCGTTCTCCGGTTCGCACCAGGACGCCATCCGCAAAGGCTTCGCCCAGCAGAAACCGGACGCCCTGTGGGAAGTGCCGTACTTGCCGATCGACCCGGCGGATATCGGTCGCAGCTACGAAGCCGTGATTCGGGTTAACAGCCAGTCGGGCAAAGGCGGGATCGCTTACCTGCTGGAGCAGGAATACGGCATCAGCTTGCCGCGCCGGATGCAGATCGAATTCAGCCAGGTGGTACAACGCGAAACTGACCGTCTGGGCCTGGAAATGACTGCTCAGCAGATTCACAGCTTGCTGCGCACCGAGTACTTGCAGGCCAACACTCCTTACGCGCTGGTCAGCCATCGCTTGCAGGAAGAGAACGGTCACAGTGCGGTCGAAGTCGAAGTCTCGGCCAAAGGCGACGGCGAAACCAATCTGCGCTGGAGCGGCAAAGGCAACGGCGCGCTGGAAGCACTGGTAGCCGGCCTGCCGGTCAATGCCGAAATAATGGACTACAACGAGCATGCGATTGGTGCTGGCACCAACGCCAAGGCTGCGGCTTATATAGAGTTGCGGGTCAATGGCGGCCGAGCCGTGCATGGCGTGGGCATTGATGAAAACATCACCACGGCAAGCTTCAAGGCATTGTTCAGCGCTCTGAACCGTTCCCTGAGCGAAGCCGAGGCGAAAGCCGCGTAAACGTTGGCCTGAAACGCAAAAGCCCCCAAGGTGAGAACCCTGGGGGCTTTTTATTGCATCATGACCGGCAATCACCAGCCCCTGTGGAAGCGGGCTTGCTCGCGATTCAGGCGGCGCGATTTGGCAGGCAGACCGCGGTGATGCCATCGCGGGCAAGCCACGCTCCCACAGGTTTACGTCGTACACACAAGCTGATAACTGCTTCTACAAATCAGCGCAGATCAAAACTGTCCGCATCCAGGTTGGCCGGGAAGCGCTCGCGGTAAGCACCCAATTCGCCCGCATTCAGGCTCATGGTAAATACGCCATCCGCCTCCCCTGCACTGAGCAGCGACTCGCCCTGAAAATCGAGGATATGACTGTCCCCGGTATACACCAGACCTTTGCCGTCCGTGCCCACCCGGTTCACCGCCGCGACATAACACAGGTTTTCGATGGCCCGCGCCGGCAGCAAACGGTTCCAGTGCAACCGCCGCGCACCCGGCCAGTTGGCGGTGTACAGCAACAGGTCGGTATCATGGGGGTCGCAGCTCCACACCGGGAAGCGCAGGTCATAGCAAATCAGCGGGCGAACACGCCAGCCCTTGACCTCAAACTGGACCTGACGCTCACCCGGAGTGAAATGCTCATGCTCACCGGCCATTCGGAACAGGTGGCGTTTGTCATAATGCAGCACTTCGCCATCCGGACGCGCCCACAACAGGCGGTTACGGTGGCTGCCATCCGCCGCGAGCACAATCACGCTGCCCGTCACCACGGCATTGAGCCTTTGTGCCTGCTTGCGCAGCCACTCGGTGGTCGGGCCGCTCTCGGGCTCAGCAAGGGTACTGGACTCCATGCTGAAGCCGGTGGTGAACATCTCAGGCAAGACCACCAGGTCAGCGCCAACAGCCTGCTCGAGCAGCTCGTCGAAATGATCGAAGTTGGCCTGACGGTCATGCCAGGCCAGCGTGGTTTGCACCAGCGCTACGTTTAAATCGGGTAATCCCTTTAGATTACGCATAGTTTCTCTGCTGCTTCACGCAGCGTCTCCTCGCGTTTGGCAAAACACAGTCGAACCAGCCGTTGCCCTGCGGGCGGGGCCTGGTAGAACACCGACACCGGAATGGTGGCTACACCATGCTCACGGGTCAGCCACACCGCCATGTCGACATCATTGAGGTCCGGACGAATTCGGGAGTAATCCACCAACTGGAAATACGTCCCTGCCACCGGTTTGAAAGTAAAACGCGATGGGTTCAGCAAATCACAAAACAGGTCTCGCTTGGCCTGATAAAACCCGGGCAACTCTTCAACGTGCTCGGGGTGGGCACTCATAAAGTCAGCCAATGCATATTGCAGGGGAGTGACCCCGCAAAAACTGACGTACTGGTGAACCTTGCGCAATTCGGCGGTCAGAGCCGGCGGTGCCACGACATAACCGGTTTTCCAGCCCGTAACGTGATACGTCTTGCCGAAAGAGCTGACCACGAATGCACGATCGTACAGTTCAGGATGGGACAAAACACTGACATGGGGCACGCCATCGAACACCAGGTGTTCGTACACCTCATCGCTGATGAGGTAGATATCCCGATCAGCAATCAGGCGGGCCAACTGGTCAAGCTCGGCACGGCTGATCAAGGCACCACTGGGGTTGTGCGGGCTGTTGAGAATGATCATGCGCGTGCGCGGGCTCAGCGCATCTTCAAGCTTTTGCCAGTCTATCGAAAAGTCATTCAGCCCCAACTGCACATGCACACAACGGCCACCCGCCAGTTCGACCGAAGGCTCGTAGCTGTCGTAGCACGGATCAAACACAATGACTTCATCGCCAGCATGAATCACGGCCTGAATGGCGCAGAAAATAGCCTGGGTAGCGCCGGGGGTGATGGTCACTTCAGTGTCAGCATCCACCTGTGCGCCATAGCTACGGGCGATCTTGGCCGCCACTTGCTGACGCAACGCAGGCAGGCCGGTCATTGGGGAGTACTGGTTATGGCCACTGGCAATGTGCTGGCCAACTGCATCACGCAACGCCTGCGGGCCATCGAAGTCAGGGAACCCCTGAGACAGGTTGAGTGCGCCGGTTTCTGCCGCGAGCTGCGACATGCGCGTGAAGATGGTGGTGCCGACGTTCGGCAACTTGCTGGTGATCATGGCCGTTCCCTGTTGAGTTCCCGGCACTGACTGCGGCACAGGACCCACCGAGGATAGCCCAAACGCCTGACACGAAAAAGGGTCCTTTCGGACCCTTTCTCATTACGCTTTGAGCTTGCGCGGTTAGCGCTTGTCTTTGCGATTTTTCTCGGCTTTCTTGTGGTGCGACATCATGCGACGTTTCTTGTTGACCTGACGGTCGGTCAGCGAGTTCTTGTTGCCTTCGTACGGGTTCTCGCCACCTTTGAACTCGATGCGGATCGGCGTACCGACCAGCTTCAAGACGCGACGGTAGGTGTTTTCGAGATAACGGACGTAAGACTTCGGCACCTTCTCAACCTGGTTACCGTGAATCACGATAATCGGCGGGTTGGCACCACCCAAGTGGGCATAACGCAGCTTGATCCGGCGGCTGTTGACCATCGGTGGCGCGTGCTCGCTAACCGCATCTTCCAGAATCTGGGTCAGGCGGTTGGTCGGCCAGCGGGTAACCGCCGACTTGAAGGAGTTTTGCACCGACTGGTACAGGTTGCCCACGCCAGTGCCGTGCAGCGCCGAGATAAAGTGGATATCGGCGAAGTCGACGAAGAACAGGCGACGGGTCAACTCGACCTTGACGAACTCGCGCTCGCTAGGGGTCATGCCGTCCCACTTGTTGATCGCGATAACCAGAGCCCGACCGGCCTCCAGGGCAAAGCCCAACAGGTTGAGGTCGTGGTCAACCACGCCTTCACGGGCGTCCATCACAAAGATCACCACGTTGGCGTCTTTGATCGCTTGCAGGGTTTTGACCACGGAGAATTTTTCAACTTCTTCGTGGATCTTGCCGCGCTTGCGCACACCGGCGGTGTCGATCAGCGTGTACTTCTCGTCGTTACGCTCGAACGGGATGTAGATACTGTCGCGAGTGGTACCCGGTTGGTCATAGACGATTACCCGGTCTTCACCAAGCATGCGGTTAACCAGGGTCGATTTACCGACGTTCGGGCGACCGATGATTGCGATCTTGATGCCGTCTTTTTCGCTAGGGCCCGGAATGCGCTTGGCTTCCTCACCTTCGAGAACAACTTCTTCTTCGCCGTCTTCCGGCTCTTCTTCGTCACGCGGGAAGTTGCTCAGGGCAATTTCCAGCATCTGCGTGATACCACGGCCATGGGCACCGGCGATCGGGATTGCATCGCCCATACCCAGCGGCGCGAACTCGGCGCGAGCCATGTCCGGGTCGATGTTGTCGACCTTGTTGGCCACCACGTAGGAGCGCTTGTTACGTTTGCGAAGGTGTTCGCCGATCATCTGGTCAGCGGCAGTGAAACCCGCCTTTGCATCTACCAGGAACAGAACGACGTCAGCTTCTTCGATGGCCAGCAGCGACTGCTCGGCCATTTTTTCGTCCATACCGTGCTCGTCACCGGAGATACCGCCGGTGTCGACCAGAATGTAGGAACGCCCTTGCCACTTGGCCTCACCGTATTGGCGATCACGGGTCAGACCGGACAAGTCGCCGACGATGGCGTCACGAGTCCTGGTCAGGCGGTTGAACAAGGTGGACTTGCCGACGTTTGGTCGGCCCACCAGGGCGATTACGGGAACCATGCGGCTCTCCACTTCGTTATTTCAGAAAATACAAAAGCCGCTGCAAGGCAGCGGCCAGAGTTCGGAACAGCACAAATGTGCCGCAAACCTTGCCAGAGCAAGGCTGCCCGAGGCCCTAGAGCCTCAAGCATAGACGCCTTAGCGAATGGTCAGGGCTTCCAGTTTGCCGCTGTTACCAAACACGTAAATCATGTCACCGACCACCAGCGGACGTGCCCGAAGGCCATCACTGTCAACACGGGTACGGCCCACGAAACGACCATCGACCTGGCTGAGCAGGTGCAGATAGCCTTCCATGTCACCGACTGCCACATAGCTGGAGAAGACCTCTGGAGCCGACAATTGGCGGCGTGCCAGAGCATCATTGCTCCACAGCGAGGTGGTCGAACGCTCGTCAACGCCTTCTACAGTGCCCGACGCCAGGCTGACGTAGACGCTGCCGAAACCTTGGGCGACACCTGCATAGCTGGAAGCATCACGCTGCCAGAGCACGCGACCCGATTCCATGTCCAGTGCCGCCATGCGGCCCTGGTAGCTGGCGACGTACAGTGTACCGCCAGACAACAGCAGGCCACCGTCGATATCGACAATGCGTTCAAGCTCGGAGCGACCCTGCGGGATGGCAACACGTTGCTCCCACACAGGCACGCCGTTGCGGGTATCCAGGGCGACCACTTTACCGGTCGACAAACCGCCGATGGCCAGGTGATTGGTCACCAGTGGCGCCCCCGTACCACGCAGGGTCAGCACGCCCGGCGTGCTGTCATACGTCCAGCGCTGATTGCCGGTGTCAGCATCCAGACCGATCAGACGATCGTCCTGAGTCTGTACCACCACCACATCACCGTTGGTCGCAGGAGGTGCAAGCACTTCGCTGTTAACGCGAGAGCGCCATTTTTCTTCGCCTGTGCTGGAATCCAGGGCAATCACGTCACCTTGCAAGGTGCCAAGCATGACCAGGCCATAGCCCAGGCCAACTGCGCCGGAAACAGGCAGATCGAGGTCTTTTTTCCACTCAACGTCGCCGTTCATGCGGTCCAGAGACATCACCACGCCCGTTACGTCAGCAGCGTAGATATTATTGCCTTCAACAGCCGGAACCAGCATGTTGTAGGTTTTGCCCTGACCGTCACCGATCGAGCGGCTCCACTGCTTTTGCAGCACGACTTCTTCTTTGAAGTCGGTCAGCTCCGCCGGTGGCAATTCTTTTTTGCTGTTGCTGCTGCAACCCGCGGCCAAAACGACCAGAGCCAGCAATGCTGCATGTTTCCATCGCATCACGTCACGCATCCCCTTTGGCCAGGTCATCGAGCTTGATTTGCAAGCCGCCTACTGCTGCTTCATCCGACAATCCGGCCTTGGCCTTCTCGTAGGCTGCACGCGCATCGTCAGTACGGCCCTGCTGCACCAGCAGGTCGCCCTTGAGTTCTTCACGGCTGGCCAGGAATGCCTTGTCCGAGTCGCCTTCCAGCAGCTTCAGGGCATCGTCAACCTTGCCCTGTGCGGCCAGTACCTGAGCCAGACGCTGACGCGCCACTTCGCCCAGAGTGGCATTGGCCGGCTTGTCGACAATGACTTTCAGCTCGGTAGCCGCGTCATCAAGCTTGCCGTTGTCCACCGCCACCTTGGCCACAAACAGGCCGCCAAATTGCGAATAGGCAGTGCCTGCGTATTCACTTTTCAGCTTGTTGGCCAGATCCGCCACGCGGGCCACATCCGGCTTGCCGTCAGGGGTGAGCGTGGTTTCAAGCAATTGTTGGTAGAGAACCGACGCACCTTGCGACTGATTCGCCTGATATTTGTGCCAGAGCTGCCAGCCGGACACCACTACCAGCGCAAGCAAGCCGCCAGTCAGCAGGGGTTTGCCGTTGCGCTGCCACCAGTCTTTCAACTCGCCCAGCTGATCATCTTCGTTACTCGACACCCCAACACTCCTTATTCGCTAAATCGGCTGTTTTGCAGCTTCAACCCTGCACGATGCAGGTGGCCAAGTGCTCGGCTAGAGCATCCCAGGCAATCGTTTGTTGTTCGCCCTGGCCACGCAGGGGTTTTACACCTACCACTTGCTGGGCCAATTCGTCGTCACCCAGGATCAGCGCAAACAGTGCACCGCTCTTGTCAGCCTTTTTGAACTGGCTTTTGAAGCTGCCCGCACCGGCATTGATCTGCAGGCGCAGGTTTGGCAGTTGATCACGAACGCGTTCGCTCAAAGCCAGGGCTGCCAGTTCGGCGGCTTCGCCGAAAGCACACAGGTAAACATCGACCTGACGTGCGATTTCTTCGGGGATCTGCTCAAGGGTTTCGAGCAGCAGGATCAGGCGCTCGATGCCCATGGCAAAACCGACACCGGCAGTAGGCTTGCCGCCCATCTGCTCGACCAGGCCATCATAACGACCGCCCGCACACACGGTGCCCTGGGCGCCCAGTTTGTCGGTTACCCATTCAAATACGGTCTTGCTGTAGTAGTCCAGGCCACGAACCAGCTTCGGGTTTATCGTGTACGGGATGCCGGCGGCATCGAGGCGAGCCTTGAGGCCCTCGAAATGCACGCGGGACTCATCGTCCAGGTAGTCCACCAGTTTCGGTGCATCCACCAGAACCGCCTGGGTATCGGCGTTCTTGGTGTCGAGCACACGCAACGGGTTGGACTTGAGGCGACGCTGGCTGTCTTCGTCAAGTTCGCTCAGACGCGAGGACAAATACTCGACCAGGGCCGCACGATAGCGCGCACGGGCTTCGCTGGTGCCCAGGCTGTTGAGTTCGAGCTTAACCGCATCGCGGATACCGAGCTCGCCCCACAGGCGCCAGGTCAGCACGATCAGTTCGGCATCGATGTCCGGACCATCAAGGTTGAACACCTCGACGCCAATCTGGTGGAACTGGCGATAACGGCCTTTTTGCGGGCGCTCGTGACGGAACATCGGGCCGATGTACCAGAGTTTTTGCACCTGGCCACCACCGGTGATGCCGTGCTCAAGCACCGCACGCACGCACGCCGCAGTTCCCTCAGGACGCAGCGTCAGCGAATCGCCGTTGCGGTCCTCGAAGGTGTACATCTCTTTTTCGACGATATCGGTCACTTCACCGATCGAGCGTTTGAACAGCTCGGTGAATTCGACGATTGGCATGCGGATCTGCTTGTAACCGTAGTTATCCAGCAAACGCGAAACCTTGCTCTCGAAGTAGCGCCACAGAGGCGTCTGCTCCGGCAGGATGTCGTTCATGCCACGAATGGCTTGCAAAGACTTGCTCACAATAAATCCTTTATTCGTCTGGTTAGCCGCGCGCGATAACGGCTGCGTCAGCTTCGACCTTTTCGGCCGCCTTCTGCCGGATCAGTCTTTCGAGCTCATCCACCAGATTGTCATTCGTCAGTTTCTGCGACGGCTTGCCGTCGATGTAAATCAGGTTGGGTGTACCACCGGTGAGCCCCACATGGGCTTCCTTGGCTTCGCCAGGGCCATTGACCACACAACCGATCACGGCAACATCCAGCGGCACCAGCAGGTCTTCGAGGCGAACTTCAAGTTCGTTCATGGTTTTCACCACGTCGAAGTTCTGCCGCGAGCAGCTCGGGCACGCGATAAAGTTGATGCCGCGCGAGCGCAGGTGCAAGGACTTGAGGATGTCGTAACCGACTTTTACTTCCTCAACCGGGTCTGCTGCCAGGGAGATGCGGATGGTATCGCCAATTCCTTCGGCGAGCAGCATACCTAGGCCCACGGCAGATTTCACTGTGCCTGAACGCAAACCACCGGCTTCGGTAATGCCCAGATGCAGCGGCTGGACGATTTCCTTGGCCAGCAGGCGGTAGGCTTCAACCGCCATAAACACGTCGGAGGCCTTTACGCTGACCTTGAAGTCCTTGAAATTCAGGCGTTCAAGGTGCTCAACGTGGCGCAGTGCCGATTCGACCAGGGCGGCAGGCGTCGGTTCGCCGTATTTTTTTTGCAGGTCTTTTTCCAGGGAACCGGCGTTGACGCCGATTCGGATCGGAATACCGCGATCGCGGGCTGCATCAACCACCGCCCGCACACGGTCTTCGCGACCGATGTTGCCCGGGTTGATGCGCAGGCAGTCCACACCCAACTCTGCAACGCGCAGGGCGATGCGGTAATCGAAGTGAATGTCGGCGACCAATGGCACCTTGACCAGTTGCTTGATCCGGCCAAAAGCCTCGGCTGCGTCCATATCCGGCACGGAAACCCGCACGATATCGACACCCGCGGCTTCCAGGCGGTTGATTTGCGCAACGGTTGCAGCGACGTCATTGGTGTCACTGTTGGTCATGCTCTGCACAGCAATAGGGGCATCGCCACCTACAGGTACATTACCGACCCAGATTTTGCGCGATTCGCGACGTTTGATTGGTGATTCGCCGTGCATGACTTATTGACCCAACTTCAGACGAGCAGTCTCGCCACTGGTGAAAGGAGCGACATCCACAGGCTGGCCGTTATAGCTGACCTGGGCACCGCGGGCATAGCCCAGGCGCAAGCTCAGGGGTGGCTTGCCGCTCACTTCTAGATTTTCGCCCTTGCGCTTCAAGCCACCAAACAGCACTTTGCCCGTGCCGTCGGTCACTTGAGTCCAGCAATCAGCGGTGTATTGCACGCTCACTTTGCCAGCACCAGCAACCGAGGCGGCAGTGTCGGGCGCAGGCGCGGTGGACGTAACAGGTGCCACTACTGGCGCAACTGGCGCAACAGCAGCAGGTACTGGCTGTACCGGAACGGCAACGGGTGCCTGGGGCTCGGCAGTGGGAGCACCCGGCAGTGCCAGTGCCGTGGTCGCGCCCTGCTCCGGCGCCGATTCGGCCGCCAGAGGTGTTTCGCCTTCGGCCTTGGCCTCGGCTACTGCCTGATCTTCAGGTTCGTCCAGCGGGTGGATGCGGGTTGTGCCGTCAGCCCCTTCGACTTCGACGTGTTCCGGAGCAAGACCAATCAGGTCTTTGGCGCGCATGGACGTCTGGTCTTGCCACCAGATAAAACCGCCTCCGACCACGGCGATCAACAGCAACAGGCTGACGATACGCAAAATGGTATGCGACACGCGCACCGGCTCTTCTATGCGACCCAGGCTGTGCACGTTGCTGCCGTTGGCATCAGTGCCGGTGTACAGGTCAAATTCACGCACAAGGGCGGCCTGGTCCATACCCAGCAATTTGGCATAGGCCCGGATATAGCCCCGGGCAAAGGTATGCCCAGGCAGTTTGTCGAACGCGCCCGTTTCAAGGTTGCTCAGGGAGCTGGCCGTGAGATTGAGTTTCAAGGCGACTTCAGCCAGCGTCCAGCCATTGTTTTCACGGGCCTGACGCAGAGTCTCACCGGGATTGACACGAGTCGCTGCTAGAACTTCGGGTTGCGCCGCTTTCATCATTGCTCCGACAGGTATTGCTGATATTCCGGCGTGCCGGGATAGAGTCGTTTTAGTTGCTGGCCATGGTTGGCAGTTGGGGTGCGGTCATCGAAAACACTCGCCAGTCGCGCACCGAGCAATAGACTACGTGCATTTTGCCCGCTAAGCAGGCTAAAACGATCGTAAAAGTCACGCGCCGTTACATATTGTTTGTCCTGATAAGCCATCTCGGCCATTTCAAGCAACGCACGGGGTTGTCGAGGGTTCAGGCGCAGTGCTTTTTCAAGCTGCTGGCGCCCCGCTTCAGGTTGCCCCAACTCAAGTGACGTTATACCCAGATTTTCGTAGATGCGGGAGCGTTCCGGATAAAGGTTGTCTGCTGCCGCCTTTTGAAACTGCACGCTGGCCTCCTGATAGCGCTGACGCTCAAACAGGAAACTGCCGTAATTATTGAGGATCCGGGCATCAGCAGGCCGACCGTTCAACGCGGTACGGAATGCCTGCTCGGCCAGGGCAAACTCCATTTCGGCCTGAAACACCAAGGCCAGTGCGGCGTTGGTGTCCGGGTCGGTCTTGTCGAGTTCAAGGGCCTTGCGCAAAGGGACTTTGGCCTGTTCGGTCATCCCTTGCTGCAAATAGCCCAGACCCAGCTGAACATAAGCCTGACGCGCCTCGTTACGCCCTTTGTCGCCAGCCATCGGGCTTGAATCGCCCGATGACACGCAGCCAGCCAAAAAGCTGAGCAAAACGACCGGGAGCGCAGCGCGCAGGATCATGGATGTCCTCTCTCAGGGCGCAGAGGCAGCGTTTTGCGCTGTATCGGCGTCAGCACTCAGCTCACGCGCCGCGATCAGGCGCGAACTGCGGCGGGTACGGTCATTGACCTGACCTACCAGCTGCCCGCACGCCGCATCGATGTCTTCACCACGGGTGGTGCGCACGGTCACGTTGTAGCCAGCCTGCTGCAACAGCTCCTGGAAACGGCGAATGGCATTGTTGCTCGGGCGCTCATAGCCAGAATGCGGGAACGGATTGAACGGGATCAGGTTGATCTTGCACGGTGTGTCTTTAAGCAGCTCGATCATTTCTCGGGCGTGATCGACATGGTCGTTCACATCCTTGAGCAAGGTGTACTCAACGGTCAGCACGCGCTTTTCGCCCAGGGTCGCCATATAGCGACGGCAGGAATCAAGCAGCATGGCCAGCGGGTACTTCTTGTTGATCGGCACCAATTGACTACGCAGTTCGTCGTTAGGTGCGTGCAGCGACAATGCCAGCGAAACGTCAATGTGCTTGGCCAGCTCATCGATCATCGGCACCACGCCGGAGGTAGACAGGGTGACACGGCGCTTGGAGATGCCGTAGCCCAGGTCATCCATCATCAGGTGCATGGCAGAAATGACATTGTCGAAGTTCAGCAGCGGTTCGCCCATGCCCATCATCACCACGTTGGTGATGGCGCGGTCGATGGTTGCCGGAACGCTGCCAAAGGATTTGTTGGCAATCCACACCTGGCCAATCACTTCGGCGGCGGTGAGGTTGCTGTTGAAGCCTTGCTTGCCGGTGGAGCAGAAACTGCAGTCCAGGGCACAGCCAGCCTGGGACGAAACGCACAGGGTGCCACGTTTGCCCGAGGGAATATAAACGGTCTCGACGCAGCTGCCGGACTCTACGCGTACCACCCACTTACGGGTGCCATCGCTGGAGATGTCCTCGCTGACGACTTCGGGTCCACGAACCTCAGCAATGGCCTTGAGCTTGTCGCGCAAGGCCTTGCTGACGTTAGTCATGGCGTCGAAATCATCGACGCCAAAGTGGTGAATCCACTTCATGACCTGACCGGCACGGAAACGCTTCTCCCCGATTGAGTCGAAGAATTTCTCCATTTCCGGTTGAGTCAAACCCAACAGGTTGGTTTTGCCAGTCGTTGCAATCATGTCTTCACCCTCACTCACAAGCCAATACTTAGCGAGTGGTTACTTCAGTAGCTGCGAAAAAGTACGAGATTTCACGAGCAGCAGCGGCTTCAGAGTCGGAACCGTGAACAGCGTTTGCGTCGATGGATTCAGCGAAATCAGCACGGATAGTGCCGGCAGCTGCTTCTTTAGGGTTGGTAGCGCCCATCAGCTCGCGGTTCAGAGCGATAGCGTTTTCGCCTTCCAGAACCTGAACAACAACAGGACCGGAGATCATGAAAGCAACCAGGTCGCCGAAGAAGCCGCGCTCGCTGTGCTCAGCGTAGAAGCCTTCAGCTTCAGCTTTGGACAGTTGCTTCAGTTTGGAAGCTACAACCTTCAGGCCAGCGTCTTCGAAACGGGTAACGATCTTGCCGATAACGTTTTTAGCAACGGCGTCAGGCTTGATGATGGAGAAAGTACGTTGAACAGCCATGGTGTAACTCCAGAAACAGTGATTTAAGCGAAAAATTAAACCCGCGAATTATACGCGGGTTCTTGGGTATTGCATAATTACGTGCGTTGCAAGCTTAGTCGGCTTCTTCGATCCACAAACCCTGAATGGCTTCGAGCACCTTCTCTCCGCCGCGATCAGGGATATCGTCGAACTCCGGCAGCGCCATGACCAGATTGCGCAGCGTGACGAAATTCACCGAGAGCGGATCGACATCCGGGTGAGCTTCAGCCAGCTGGATCGCGATTTCCTGTACATCAACCCATTTAAGGCTCATGCCAATTCCTTATCAGTGCGGCGCTTCGGCAGCATGGTTGAGCGAGTATTTCGGAATCTCGACGGTGATGTCTTCAGTACCAACGCGGGCCTGACAGCTCAGGCGCGAAGTCGCTTCCAGACCCCATGCTCTATCAAGATAGTCCTCTTCCAGCTCGTCAGCTTCGTTCAACGAGTCGAAACCCTCGCGAATCACGCAATGACAAGTGGTGCAGGCACAAACACCACCGCAGGCACTTTCGATTTCAATGTGGTTGTCGTGGGCCACTTCGAGAATGGTCTTGCCGGTCTCAGCCTCTACAACCATACCGTCCGGGCAGTGCTCGGCGTGTGGCAGAAAAATGATCTGCGGCATCAGTTATTCCTCGATTTCATTCAGGTTGCGACCCGACAAAGCGGCCTTGACGGTCAAGTCCATGCGACGGGCTGCAAAGGCATCGGTCACTTGCGACAGACGCTTGGTCTGCTGCTCGATGGCGTAACCATCGGTGCCTTTCAACAATTCGGACAGTTCCTGCATCTGCAGCTCGATCACCATGCGCTCTTCGGCATCCAGCAAACGCTCGCCATCGACTTCGAGGGCTGCTTGCACGGCCTCGATCAGACGCTGGGCATCCACCTGCTGCTCGCGCAATACGCGGGCGACCTTGTCGTCGCTGGCGTACTGGAACGAATCCTTGAGCATTTTGGCGATTTCGCCGTCGGTCAGGCCGTAGGAAGGCTTGACCTGGATATTGGCTTCAACACCTGAACCCAGCTCGCGGGCCGACACACTGAGCAAACCGTCGGCATCGACCTGGAAGGTCACGCGAATTTTTGCGGCACCGGCCACCATCGGCGGGATGCCACGCAATTCAAAGCGCGCCAGGGAGCGGCAATCGCTGATCAGCTC
The DNA here is from genome assembly GCF_035019225.1 of Pseudomonas sp. CCC4.1. Taxonomy (NCBI): domain Bacteria; kingdom Pseudomonadati; phylum Pseudomonadota; class Gammaproteobacteria; order Pseudomonadales; family Pseudomonadaceae; genus Pseudomonas; species Pseudomonas sp. CCC4.1. The sequence continues at coordinate 124,256 of NZ_JASJWL010000006.1, forward strand.
GCGCTCACCCTGCAGCACATGAATCATCATGGCCGTCTGACCATCTTTATAGGTGGTGAAGTCCTGCGCGCGCGCCACCGGAATCGTGGTGTTGCGCGGAATAACCTTTTCCATCAAGCCACCCATGGTCTCCAGACCAAGGGACAACGGAATCACATCAAGCAGAAGCAGTTCGCCGCCATCGCGCTTGTTGCCGGCCAGGGTATCGGCCTGGATCGCAGCACCAATGGCAACCACTTGATCCGGGTCGATATCGGTCAGGGGCTCGCGACCAAACATCTGAGCCACCGCTTCACGCACACGAGGTACACGGGTCGAACCACCCACCATGACGACGGCCTGGACGTCTTCAATCTCGATATTGGCGTCGCGCACAGCACGGCGACAAGCCTTGAGGCTGCGCGCAACCATTGGCTCGATCATGGCGTCGAAGGCTTCACGGGTCAGCTCGGACTGCCAGCCACCAAAGGCAACCGTCACCGAGGACGCATCGGTCAGCGCTTCTTTTGCAGCGCAGGCAGCCTGCAGCAAGGTGCGCTGCGTGCCTGGATCAAGGTCGGCAGACAATCCGGCCTGCTCGACCATCCAGCTGGCAATCGCATGATCGAAGTCATCGCCACCCAGCGCGCTGTCGCCGCCGGTAGCCAAGACTTCAAACACACCGCCGGTCAGGCGCAGGATCGAGATATCGAACGTACCCCCACCCAGATCATAGATAGCCACCACGCCTTCAGCCGACTGGTCCAGGCCATAGGCCACGGCGGCCGCTGTCGGCTCATTGAGCAGGCGCAGCACATTCAGACCAGCCAGTTTGGCCGCGTCTTTAGTGGCCTGGCGCTGAGCGTCATCGAAATAGGCCGGGACCGTAATCACCGCCCCCACCAATTCACCACCCAGGGTCTTTTCGGCGCGCTCACGCAGCACCTTCAAGATTTCGGCAGACACTTCAACCGGGCTTTTAGGGCCTTGCACCGTGTCAATAAACGGCATGTGCGACTCACCGCCGACAAAGCGGTAAGGCAACTGCTCGCCCAACTGCTTGACGTCGGACAGACCACGTCCCATCAAGCGTTTGACCGACAGCACGGTATTGAACGGGTCGCTGGAGGCTGCCAGACGTGCCGACTCGCCTACCTCGACGCGATCAGCGTGATAGCGCACGGCAGACGGCAAAATGACATTGCCATTGGCGTCGGCCAGAGGCTCGGAAAGGCCGCTGCGTAAAGCAGCGACCAGCGAATTGGTAGTGCCCAAGTCGATCCCCACAGCCAGACGTCGCTGGTGCGGTTGAGGACTTTGGCCGGGTTCGGCGATCTGCAGTAGGGCCATCGTAATCAGGACTTATCTGTAATCAGGCGTGCCATCAGGGAAGCACGGAGTTAATCGTCGAGGCGCTCTTCTAGCTGGCGCACTTCGTAAGTTAGCTTGTCGAGGAACTGCATGCGGCGCATCAGGCGTTCAGCCTGCTCACGCTGCGCAGCATCATCCCAACACGCTGCGAAGCTGTCGTTCAGGTGTTCCTGAGCGACTTTCAGTCGACGCTTGAATGCTGCAATACCGGCCATATCGGCGCTGTCATGCAAATCTTCAAGTTCTTCGCGCCACTGCATCTGCTGCATCAGGAACTCGGGATCGTGCACCGTGACTTCCAGCGGCAACTCGCCCCCCTTCAGCGCAAGCAGGTAACGCGCACGCTTGGCAGGGCTTTTGAGCGTCTGGTAGGCCTCATTGAGGCTGGCGGACTGCTCCAGCGCCAGGCGCTGCTCGCGCTCGGAAGCATCGGCAAACCGATCCGGGTGAACACCACGCGCCAGCTCTCGATAGCGCACAGCCAGCTGATCGAGGTCCAAATTGAAACCCGGTTGCAGCTCAAACAAAGCAAAATGACAAGGAGTACCCACGATCAGCCTCAGATATTGAAGCTTTCGCCGCAGCCACATTCACCGCGCACGTTAGGGTTATTGAACTTGAAGCCCTCATTGAGGCCTTCCTTGACGAAATCCAGTTCGGTGCCGTCAAGATAGGTCAGGCTTTTCGGATCAATGATCACTTTTTCGCCATGGGTTTCGAAGACCTGGTCTTCTTCACCTACTTCATCGACAAACTCCAGCACATAGGCAAGACCGGAACAGCCCGTGGTGCGAACACCCAGACGAATCCCCTCACCTTTGCCGCGCCCATCAAGGGAGCGGCGAATGTGTCGCGCAGCCGCTTCTGTCATGCTGATAGCCATCGTGACTCCTTACCATTTGCCAGTTTCTTCACCTTGCCTGCGCCACTTGCGGGCGCAAGCAGTACGGATCAGATCAAACCTTTCTTCTGCTTGTAATCGCGAACAGCAGCCTTGATGGCGTCTTCAGCGAGTACCGAGCAGTGAATTTTTACCGGCGGCAAAGCCAGTTCTTCAGCCAGCTGAGTGTTCTTGATGGTCTCTGCTTCATCCAGAGTCTTGCCTTTCATCCACTCGGTCGCCAGGGAGCTGGAAGCGATTGCCGAACCGCAACCATAGGTCTTGAACTTGGCATCTTCAATGATGCCCTGCTCGTTGACCTTGATTTGCAGGCGCATTACGTCGCCGCACGCAGGGGCGCCGACCATGCCGGTGCCGACATCCGGGTCTTCCGCGTTCATCTTGCCGACGTTGCGCGGGTTTTCGTAGTGGTCGATGACCTTTTCGCTGTAAGCCATGGTACTAATCCTCACTCATCAGAGAGTCGCTCTTGAGACGCTGTAAAAGCTGCTGTTCGCTGCGCTTACAGCGTCTACTTACGGCGACTTAAATTGTTAGTGCGCCGCCCATTCGATTTTCGAGATGTCGATGCCGTCTTTGTACATGTCCCACAGCGGCGACAGGGCGCGCAGCTTGGTAACAGCCTCGCAAACCTTCTGCGCGGCGTAATCGATTTCTTCTTCGGTGGTGAAACGGCCGAAGGTAAAGCGGATGGAGCTGTGAGCCAGCTCGTCATTGCGGCCCAGGGCGCGCAATACGTAGGACGGCTCGAGGGAAGCAGAAGTACAGGCCGAACCGGACGACACAGCCAGATCCTTGAGCGCCATGATCAGCGACTCGCCTTCAACGTAGTTGAAGCTCAGGTTCAGGTTGTGCGGAACGCGGTGGACCATGCTGCCGTTGACGTACAGTTCTTCAAGGTGTTCAACCTGCTTGAAGAAACGGTCGCTCAACGCCTTGATACGGATGTTCTCTGCAGCCATTTCTTCTTTGGCGATCTGGAACGCTTCGCCCATGCCCACGATCTGGTGGGTGGCCAGGGTACCCGAACGCATGCCGCGCTCGTGACCGCCGCCGTGCATGGCTGCTTCAATACGCACCCGAGGCTTGCGGCTTACGTACAGTGCGCCGATGCCTTTAGGGCCGTAGGTTTTGTGCGCCGAGAACGACATCATGTCGACCTTCAGCTTGGCCAGGTCGATTTCAACCTTGCCGGTGGACTGTGCCGCATCAACATGGAACAACACGCCGCGCGAGCGAGTCAGCTCACCAATGGCAGCGATATCGTTGATGGTGCCGATTTCGTTGTTCACGTGCATGATCGAAACCAGGATGGTGTCGTCGCGCATCGCGGCTTCAACCATGGCCGGCGTTACCAGGCCATCGGTGCCCGGCTCGATATAGGTCACTTCAAAGCCTTCACGCTCAAGCTGACGCATGGTGTCGAGAACGGCCTTGTGCTCGATCTTGTCGGTGATCAGGTGCTTGCCCTTGGTGGCATAGAAGTGCGCTGCACCTTTGATTGCCAGGTTGTTGGCCTCGGTCGCACCGGAGGTCCAGACAATTTCACGGGGGTCAGCGTTAACCAGGTCAGCAACCTGACGACGCCCGTTCTCAACCGCTTCTTCAGCTTTCCAGCCGAACACGTGAGAGCGCGAAGCCGGGTTACCGAAGTTCCCGTCAACCAGCAAGCAGTCGCTCATTTTTTGAGCAACACGCGGATCAACCGGGGTAGTGGCTGAGTAATCGAGGTAAATTGGCAACTTCATGGACTATCTCCTAAATCAGGCTGGCTGGCGCACCGTCGTTTTTATGCAATCACTCGACGGCGGACGCTTCGATCTTATCCAGGTGCGGCGCCTTGCCATTACAGCGGCGCTGATCCTGACGCTGGGCTACTTCTTGTACCTCACGGCGAGTGACAAGGTCAGCCAAGCTGATACCGCTGAGAAAATCGTGTATTTGCAGGCTGAGGTCGCACCACAGGTGGTGGGTCAGGCAGGTGTCGCCGGCATGGCAGTCGCCAAGGCCCTGGCAACGCGTGGCATCGACGGACTCGTTCACGGCATCGATCACCTGAGCTACCTGGATGCCCTGCATGTCGCGTGACAGCTGATAGCCGCCACCCGGGCCACGCACACTGGAAACCAGGCTGCTGCGGCGCAATTTGGCAAACAGTTGCTCAAGGTAGGAAAGCGAGATGCCTTGGCGCTCGGAAATATCGGCCAGGGACACCGGCCCGTGCTGTGCGTGCAACGCCAAATCGAGCATTGCAGTTACGGCGTAACGGCCTTTTGTAGTCAGTCTCATGGACAGGTACCACGGAATTCGGAATGGAAGCGAGTATGCTATTCCCGACTATTTAAGTCAACTATTAGACCTAGTACTTTAGTCGGGATTACCCGCAAAAGAGCGCGCGCATTGTAGCAGGGTCTGCGGCGTAATGGCACATGACACACATCTTGTGGCAGCGGGTTTGCTCGCGATGGCGCCATCGCGAGCAGGCTCGCTCCCACAGCACCCAGAATCTAGACCGCCGTGCTTTCGTCCTTGCCCTTGACGCAGGCGAAGTCTTCTTCGCGCAGCTCAGGCAGCTCTTTCGCACAGTAAGGGCTGCCCAAATCCTTGAGCGCGCCACACATACCATCCAGCTTGCCATCGACCGCCTGCAGATGATCCAGCAACTGGCCAATGGCCCGCGCCACCGGATCCGGCATATCTTCACTGACACCGTATGCGTCAAAACCGATTTTCTCAGCCATTGCCTTGCGCTTGGCCTCGGTTTCATCGTCATTCTTGATAATGATGCGCCCCGGAATACCCACTACGGTCGCGCCCGGCGGCACAGCCTTGGTCACAACCGCATTGGAACCGACCTTGGCCCCCGCCCCGACAGTGAACGGCCCCAACACCTTGGAAAAATCTCTTATACACATCT
>NZ_JASJWL010000007.1:0-127017 GCF_035019225.1 Pseudomonas sp. CCC4.1
AGATGTGTATAAGAGACAGTTCGCGAGCAGGCTCGCTCCCACAGAGAGGGTAGACCGGGGGATGGCCTTAAACGTTGGCAAAGCGCTGGTTCAGGTAGTCAATGATCACCTTGGACTCATACATCCAGGTGGTTTTGCCGCCTTCTTCGATGCGCAGGCAAGGCACTTTGATCTTGCCCCCTTGCTCCAGCAGGGTCTGGCGATCCTGCTCGTTGTTCTTCGCGTCACGCAGGGCCACTGGCACATTCAGGCGGCGCAGGGTGCGGCGCGTTTTTACACAGAAAGGGCAGGCGTGGAACTGAAACAGGGTCAGGCCCTTGGCAGCCTGGTCGACCTGCGCCTGAGCGGCGGCAGGGCGCTGCTTTTTGCTTGGACGTGTCACGAAATCGCCAGCGATGATGAGCTGACCCAGGCCTACGCGAAGCGCTTTGATAAACACAGTAAAAGCCTCATGGGCAAATTAATAAGGGACGCAGCTTACCTGAAATTGTGCAGGCGAAAAAAAACCGGCGATAAACGCCGGTTTTTTCTGTGCCGCAGTTACTTGATCAGGCTGAGAAACTCGCTGCGCGTGGCGGCGTTTTCGCGGAACTCACCCAGCATCACCGAAGTGATCATCGACGAGTTCTGCTTCTCGACACCGCGCATCATCATGCACATGTGCTTGGCCTCGATCACAACGGCCACGCCCAGGGCGCCGGTGACTTGCATCACGGCGTCGGCGATCTGGCGACTGAGATTTTCCTGGATCTGCAGGCGACGGGCATACATGTCGACAATACGCGCCACTTTCGACAGGCCCAGCACTTTGCCGCTCGGAATGTAGGCGACATGGGCCTTGCCGATAAACGGCAGCAGGTGGTGTTCGCACAGCGAGTACAACTCGATGTCCTTGACCAGCACCATTTCGCTGTTGTCTGAGCTGAACAAGGCACCGTTGGTGACTTCTTCCAGGGTTTGTTCATAGCCGCGGCAAAGGTACTGCATGGCCTTGGCGGCACGCTTTGGCGTATCCAGCAGGCCTTCACGGGAAACGTCTTCGCCGAGTTGACCGAGGATCGCGGTGTAGTTTTGTTCCAGGGACATTAATCTACCTGTGGGATTTTTCGCAAAGAGTAAGGGTACGGGGGCTGACACGACGCTGCAAGCGTGATGACACGCTGTTACTCGTCACGCCCCTCCATCATGGTGCGCTTGAGCATCACATAGACCGCGCCGGCGCCGCCATGCCTGGCCTGGCAGGAGCAGAAGCCCAGTACCTGTGAGTGCTGGCGCAGCCAGGTGTTGACGTGGCTTTTGATCATCGGGCGCTTGCCGTCCAGACGCACGGCCTTGCCGTGGGTAACGCGCACGCAACGTACTTCAAGGCGCACGGCTTCACCGAGGAATTCCCAAAGGGTTTCGCGGGCCTTTTCAACGGTCATGCCGTGCAGGTCAAGGCTGCCTTCAAAGGCGATCTGCCCCAGCTTGAGCTTGCGCATCTGGCTTTCCTGCACGCCGTCACGGGCCCAGCTCAGCTGGTCCTCGGGGCCAACATCAATCACAAACTGGTCTGACAGGCCGTCGATGATGGTCGCGTTGGTGCGCACAATGGCGTTCTGGCGCAACTTGGCCAGCTGCGCACGGTCAGCCTTGGGTTTGCCGGTGTCGGCACGATCATGCTTGATCGGTTTGACACCGCGAATCTCGTTTTTGAACAGGGAAAAATCGTCGTCTTGCATGTCAGCCTCCGCGAAGGGCTGCCAGTTTACCCAAGTCGACGACAATCGGGCGGCGGATATGCGTCAGTCGTGTTTTTTCATCAGGTGCGGGGCCATGTTCAGGCCAAATGGCTTGCGCATCAGGCGCCGGCGTCGACGCCACATCCATACCCCCAGCCAGCACACCAACAGGCCGGACACCAACACCAGTGTTGCACCTGCGGGGCTGGCATTGAGCTCGCCCAGTGCCGTTGGATGGCCAATCAGGCTGGCGGCACCCGCCAACAGCAACAGCATGCCAAGCAGTGCCAGCAGCGCTGCAAACATCAGTACCAGGCGCGAGCGCCAGTCGCGATGAGCCTTGGGGCGCAAACGCCGAGCATCAAAACCATCGGAGATCTTCATTCCGATCTTTCCTTAAAGGGTATCGGCCCTTCGACAGGGACTTCGTCAGGTTGTTCCTGAGTGTAGTGAAATAGGAAAGCGCCCGCAGGCTGGAGCTGGTCCGGGATGGGCGGTTGCAGGGGCCGCCCGTCAACGTCCGGTTCAGATCAAATCAGGTTTTGGGTCAACGTCAGGGTGGCAAAGTTGTCGTTCATGATGGCCATTTCGGCTTTTTGCACTTGCTCGGCGCTGATAATGCCGTCCGCGGTCGGCAGGTCGCGGGTGGCGCAGGCGTCTTCCACCAGGGTGCAGCGCAAGCCGTAGTCCTTGGCCGCACGCACGGTAGTGCTGACGCTGGAGTGGCTCATGAAGCCGCAGACGATCACATCCAGCGAGCCGAGGTTTTCCAGGGCCTTTTGCAGCCCGGTGTCGTTGAATGCGTTGGGCATGCGCTTCTCGATAATCTGCTCATCACCCTGTGGTTCCAGGCCCTTGATGAAGGCGCCACGCTCGCCCTGAGGGTCGAACATACCGCCAACGGTGCCCAGGTGACGGATATGGATGACCGGGCGCCTGGCCTTGCGTGCCGCGTCAAGCAGGCGGGCAATGTTGGCGGTGGCCGCGTCCATGCCGGAAAGGGCCAACGGCCCGCTCAGGTATTCATTTTGCGCATCGATGATCAGCAGGCTGGCGTTGCTCAGATTGGCTGCGGCATAGCCACGTCCTGTGAGTTGAAACATCGTCTTTAAAGCGGGCATTCGGGGGCTCCTTTGAATGGGGCTTTTGCGACATTGTCCACTGGCGGAGCGTTTATGTGAATGACTTGTCGTGCAGGCCTTGTGGTTGCTGGTCTGTAGCGATGTCAAGCTAATGCTTTGTAGCCATAAAACGTACAAACTGGAGCGATTTTGAATTTTTATTGTACACGCTCTTACTTTTTGAAACGCTGTCACGTGTAGTCGTCCGGCCACCTTTGGCGCGTCGGAGTTTGGCTGTTAGAATCGCCAATCGATTTTGAGGAGTAAGACCATTGATCACTTCCCGCCTGCGCACTCTGCGCGACCATATTCGCTGGGCCGTTAGCCACTTTCATGGGGAAGAGTTGTTCTTTGGTCATGGTACCGACAATGCCTGGGACGAAGCCCGTCAATTGGTGTTGGGTGCGCTGAACCTGCCGTGGGAAATTGCCGATAGTTATCTCGACTGCCGCCTTGAAGACGATGAGTTGGTGAACCTGCAGCATCTGCTCAAGCGCCGTATCGAAGAACGCGTGCCCACGGCCTATCTGTTGGGTGAGGCCTGGTTCTGCGGCATGTCGTTTATCGTTGATGAGCGCGTGCTGATCCCGCGTTCGCCGATTGGCGAGTTGATCGAAAAACGTTTTGAGCCGTGGCTGGCTGCCGAGCCCGCGCGCATTCTTGACCTGTGTACCGGTTCGGGCTGTATCGGCATTGCCTGTGCCTATGAGTTCCAGAGCGCTGAAGTGGTGCTGGCCGACCTGTCCTTCGAGGCCCTTGAAGTGGCCAACCAGAACATCGAGCGCCACGGTGTCGACGCACGGGTTTACACCGTGCAGGGCGACGGCTTTGATGGCTTGCCGGGGCAGCGTTTCGACCTGATTGTGTCCAACCCGCCGTATGTGGATGCCGAAGATTTCGCCGACATGCCGGCCGAGTATCAGCACGAGCCGGAATTGGGGCTGGCCTGCGGTGACGACGGCCTGAACCTGGTACGCCGGATGCTGGCCGAAGCGGCGGATCATCTGACCGAAAAAGGCTTGCTGATCGTTGAGGTAGGCAACAGCCAGATACACGTTGAGTCGCTGTACCCGGAAGTCGACTTCGCCTGGCTTGATTTTGAGCGCGGGGGGCACGGTGTATTCATGTTGACCGCCGAACAGTGCCGTGCCCATCAGGGGCTGTTTGCTTCTCGAATCTGATCAGGCAAGAGCATTACAAACGCTGCAATACCTCTTCGCTTTTTGTTCGTCCGCAACTCGATACATTCGACAACGGCTGGGCATCAAGCGAAGCGGTTTTGGCACGCATCTCCCTGAAGTGGCTGCCTGCTTGATGCCCGTATTGGTTTGTATACGAGGATCAAAGCATGACACAAGCGTCCCGGTTTCCTTTGGCTCCCAGCGACACTGATCTCGACACGCGCGCCCGATGCCTCCTTGAGGGCTTGACCCTGCGCGAAAAAATCGGGCAGAAGTTGCTCGTGGCCTTTCGTTATTGGTGTCCTGACGACCAGCCAGCGTGCACCCTGAGTACCACCCGGTTCAATTCCGCCATGGGCGATGCCCTGCGTAACAACGCCATTGGCGGGGTGATTTTGTTTGGTAACAATTTGAGTTCGCTTGAGCAGGGCAGAACCCTTCTGGATGATCTGCGCGCTGTGCCCCCGGTCGCGGGTGAACTCGGCCTGTTGCTGGGGGTGGACGAGGAGGGGGGGTCAGTGTTTCGCCTGCCGCGCAGGGCGGCCACGGTTTTCCCGGGCAACATGGCATTGGCTGCGGCCTGGCACGGCGGTGGTGACGAGCGGATGGCTTATGACCAGGGTGTGGTGTTGGCCGCCGAGATTGCGGCTCTGGGGTTTAACTTGAATTTTGCCCCGGTGGTGGACGTCAACAGCAACCCGTTCAACCCCGTCATCAATGTGCGCGCTTTTGGTGATGATGTACGCACGGTCAGCCTGTTGGCCCGACGCATGATGCAAGGTATGGCTGCACAGGGCGTGATCGCGGCGTACAAGCATTTCCCGGGGCATGGGGATACGGAAACGGACTCGCATATCGGGCTGCCGGTGGTGAACAAGTCCCGTGAAGATGCCTGGGCAATTGATCTGGCGCCCTATCGTTTGGCCATTGAAGCGGGTGAAGCGCCAGAAATGGTCATGACCGCCCATATTCAATATCCTGCGCTCGATAGCACCCTGGTTCAGACGCGCACCGGTGAACCGATTATTGCACCTGCGACCATGTCGCGGAAAATTCAGCACAATATTCTACGGGGTGAGCTTGGCTTTCAGGGCGTGAGCATCACGGATGCGATGGATATGAAGGCCATTGCCGGTTTTTTCGGTCAGGCCGACGCCGTGATAAAGGCTTTTCAGGCGGATGTGGATATCGCCCTGATGCCCATTGAATTTCGTACCGCTCGCCAGGCCGGGCTCCTGTCCGGGTTGGTTGATCAGGTGGTAGCGGCTGTCGAGGCGGGCGATATTGATCGACAGGAACTGGATCAGTCGGTATTGCGGATTGTGCGAATGAAGTTGCGCAACGGGATTACCGCCGAGCAGGGCGCCAGGCCTCGACCTGAGTTGAATATAATTGGCAGCCCGGCACATCGTGCGCTCGAGCAACGTATTACCGCGCAATCCATTACATTGATTCGTAATCAGTGCGCCGCGTTGCCTCTGAAGAACCAGTGCGCGCGGATCTTGATCCTGACCCCGAGGAATGAGCAGGCCGAAGCCTTGCGCCGCAGGTTCGAGGAGGCCGGCTATCCTGCGCTCCTGTTGACAGGCAAGGCGCTGAGAGGCGTTGGCTGGGTTGAGATAAAGCGGGCGATCAACGCCGCAGAAACGGTGATTCTCGGTACCTCTTCAATCGGTGTCAGTGCTGTCGTGCGAAATGCGCATGCCGATCAGTTGTTGTCAGGAGCAACCGTGCAGAGCAGTTTGCAATGGCTGCGCTGTGCCATGGAATACGCCACGTCCCGCGGCAAGCTGGCTATTCATCTGACGATGAACTCGCCCTACGATGTGGTGGAATTTGACGATATCGCCGGCGCCACATTGGCGACCTACTCGTCCAGGGGGTATGACCGAGGTCTGCTGGGGCCAGCCTTGCCGGCTGCTGTGGATGTCATGCTGGGGCGGAGCGTCCCCGTGGGGCGTTTGCCGGTTGATATTTTTGCCCTGGCCGATGGCAGCCAGCCGGGGGCGTTGCGCTACCCCAGGGGAACAGGTCTTGGCTATCCGTAACCCATAGTGACCCTGTGCAGCGGGTGGGTACCATCAGCGGTGCGTCGCAATCCAGATCAACAACCCTGCCTGGAACACCGAAAAGGCTATCAGGCAGGTGATGGTAAAGCGCAGGCCCATTTCTTCGCGCTGGTACCTGCCGAGTTTTTCTTCTTTTTCCCGCAGTTTTACCTCTTGTTCCTGCAAGTTCTGTTCGGCTTGCTGGAGCATTTGCGCAGTCTCAAGAATGTCGAGGAACTGAAGCTTTTCGCCATTCCAGCTGTCCAGCAACTCGCCCACTTGCACGTCTTCGATCCGTGCCTTGAGAAACTGGGCGTCGGCATACACCACATCAAAGCCCTGTACCCGCAAAACATGATCGCGGCGCAGGCGGCTGTCTTCATTCAGGGCGTCCCGGCTGGCCAGGTCGGTGCCGTCAACGCGGTAGTGCGACCATTTTTTCTGCGCCCACAACGCGGCCTGAGCCAGCAGAAAGCGGCCGATCCCGCGGTTCGCCGGTTCAACTTGCAAACCGCGCTCAGGGCTGAAACGCACGCGGTGGGTGCTATGGTCGACCCACAGGTCAAGCTGGTTCTGTTCGCTGCGCACGCGCTGGCCGGGCAGGGTGATGGTCATGCGCAGCAGGCTGAGGTCTTTGCTGTGGCGTGTGGCGTGGCCGAACTGCACAAAGCGTAACGACCGTGCCCCGGTGTTGCGGTCAGTGGGCAGGGGGGCGAGGCGCAGCATGCGCAAATGCTCGGGCTGCACATCGGCCCAAGGCAGCGGCGGGGCCTCGGGCACTTCCGGTGCCTCGGGCCCGGCGGGTTGTGTTGGGGTGTCGCTCATAACGGCTCGATCCTGTGCTGGATGTCAGCCAAGCAAAGACGGCCGACACCGGTTTATCGGCCGTTATGCGCAGTACTGTAGGGCTGGCCCGCATTGACTTTCGTGATAAAGCGCACAGTTCGATCGCCCAGTTCGCCTGCCAAACGCTGATTGGGGTCGTTATAGGACTGCACCTGGCGCTTCATGTCCATTGGCACGATGCGCATCACGTGGTTCATGCCATTGATCAGTGTCAGTACGGCATCGGGCTTGGCGGCCTTGAGCAGGCGGGCATCCTTGACCTCTACCTGAATGTCGTGGGTGCCCTGAATGATCATGGCCGGCATTTTCAGTGCGGCGAAAGCGGCTGCCGGGTCATGGCGCAGCAGGCTGATCATGTACGGCTGCACGCTGGGGCGGAAGATCACTTGCAGATCCTTGGGCATCTTGTCGTCGGTCTTGCCGGCTTCCAGGCTGCTGATCAGCTCAAAACTGCGCTTGAGCAGGGCAGGCGGCAGGTGATTGCGTTGCAGTTGCTCGCGCAACAGCACGCCCACCGGGCGCCCTGTACCGGCAATCGAAACCACGCCGGCAGCACCGATTTGTGGGGCTGCCAGGCTGGCGATCATTGCGCCTTCACTGTGCCCGAGTACAAACACCTTGCCAAAGCGCGGGTCGCTTTTGAGTTTCTCGCCCCAGGCCACGGCGTCGGACACATACTGATCGAAGTTGAGCTTTTGCTCGTCAGGCCCGGCAGGCTGGCTCTGGGCGATGCCGCGCTTGTCGAAGCGGACGCTGGCAATATTGCTCTGGGCCAGGCGCCAGGCCAGTTTTTTCAGGGCGTCATTGCGCCCGCCGATAGGGTTGTTGCCGTCGCGGTCAGTCGGGCCGGAACCGGCAATAATCAGCACCACGGGTACGGGCTTGTCGCTCTTGGGCAAAACCAGCGAGCCATACAACGTGCCGGAGCCGGTATCGAGCTCAATGGGCCGCAGCAAGACATTGGAGGGCGGGGCCGCCAGGGCCTGGGTGCCAAAGCCAAACAGGGTCAGTGCTAATAAAAGTATTCGCAGCATCATAGCGCCATCATTGTCTAGTGTGCCGGTTGGACAAACCCGGATGAGTAAGGTTCGAGGATGAACTACAGAGGTAGCCTGCGTATACTGGCGCTTTTGGTTATCTGGGATCTGTTCAACATCTGTTGTGTTGCAACAAGACTTGAACTGATCCCGGGCTGAACTTTATCGGCTGATTTTCGCGGAGCGCCCTGCATGTCCGGCAATACCTACGGCAAGCTGTTCACTGTCACCACCGCTGGCGAAAGCCATGGTCCGGCGTTGGTCGCCATTGTTGATGGCTGCCCGCCAGGGCTGGAGCTGTCCCTTGAAGATTTGCAACGTGACCTGGATCGACGCAAGCCCGGCACCAGCCGCCACACCACCCAGCGTCAGGAGGCCGACGAAGTTGAAATCCTCTCCGGGGTGTTTGAAGGCCGCACCACCGGCTGCGCCATTGGCCTGCTGATCCGTAACACTGACCAGAAGTCCAAGGATTACTCGGCGATCAAGGATCTGTTCCGCCCGGCCCACGCTGATTACACCTATCACCACAAGTACGGCGAGCGCGATTACCGCGGCGGCGGGCGCAGTTCGGCGCGTGAAACGGCCATGCGTGTGGCCGCCGGTGCCATCGCGAAAAAGTACCTGGCCACCCAAGGCATCGTGATTCGCGGTTATATGAGCCAGCTGGGCCCGATTGAAATCCCGTTCAAGACCTGGGACTCGGTTGAACAAAACGCCTTTTTCAGCCCTGACCCGGACAAAGTGCCGGAGCTTGAGGCCTACATGGATCAACTGCGCCGTGACCAGGACTCGGTTGGCGCCAAAATCACCGTGGTCGCCGAAGGCGTGATCCCGGGGTTGGGCGAGCCGATTTTCGACCGTCTGGATGCCGAGTTGGCCCATGCGCTGATGAGCATTAATGCCGTAAAAGGTATTGAAATCGGCGCCGGTTTTGCCAGTGTTGCCCAGCGCGGCACCGAGCATCGCGACGAGATGACCCCTGAAGGTTTCCTGAGCAACAACGCCGGCGGCATCCTGGGCGGTATTTCGTCTGGCCAGCCGATCGTTGCCCACCTGGCGCTCAAGCCAACCTCGAGCATCACCACCCCGGGCCGCTCGATCGACGTGCATGGCAATCCGGTGGACGTGATTACCAAGGGTCGTCATGACCCGTGCGTGGGTATCCGTGCCACGCCGATTGCCGAAGCCATGATGGCCATTGTGCTGATGGATCACCTGTTGCGTCATCGCGGCCAGAACGCCGACGTACGCGTCAGCACGCCCGTACTGGGCCAGTTGTAATGCAAGGATTGTTGAGCGTCACGGTCTGACGGCCGTGGCGACACTTCCTTACTGGCGTCTGTCAGGCTTCTATCTTTTCTATTTCGCCTTGCTGGGTGCCACAGCGCCGTTTCTGGCGCTGTACTTCAATCACCTGGGGTTTTCCAGTGCGCGTATTGGCGAACTGGTGGCCATCCCGATGCTGATGCGCTGCGTTGCGCCCAACCTGTGGGGCTGGTTGGGGGACTACAGCGGTCAGCGTCTGCTGATCGTGCGTCTGGGTGCGCTCTGCACCTTGTGCAGTTTTGCCCTGATCTTTGTCAGCCAGAGCTATGCCTGGCTGGCGCTGGTGATGGCGCTGCATGCGTTCTTCTGGCATGCGGTGTTGCCGCAGTTTGAAGTCATTACCTTTGCCCACTTGCGTGAGCAGCCTGAGCGTTACAGTCAGATTCGTTTGTGGGGCTCGATCGGTTTTATCCTTACCGTGGTGATCCTGGGCCGCCTGTTCGAATGGCTGAGCCTGGATATCTACCCGGTGGCGCTGCTCGTGATCATGGCTGGCATTGTGCTGTGCAGCCTGTGGGTGCCCAATGCGCAGCCCTCCAGCCTGGGCCGCAAGCAGGTGGAAGGCGGGTTCTTGAAGCAACTGTTCAGCCCGGGCGTGCTGGCGTTCTATGCCTGTGTGGCGCTGATGCAAATGAGCCACGGCCCGTACTACACATTTCTGACTCTGCATCTGGAACACCTCGGCTATAGCCGTGGTGTGATCGGCTTGCTCTGGGCCCTGGGAGTGGTGGCCGAAGTGCTGATGTTTTTGGCCATGCGCCGTATCCTGCTGAAATTTTCTGTGCGCCGGGTGCTGATGTTCAGTTTTATCCTCGCTGCCTTGCGCTGGCTGTTGCTGGGGTCTTTTGCCGAGCACCTGTGGGTGTTGCTGTTGGCGCAGCTGCTGCACGCCGCCACCTTTGGCAGTTTTCATGCCTCGGCCATGACCTTTGTGCAACGCAGTTTCGGTCCCGGCCAGCAAGGCCAGGGCCAGGCCCTGTACGCCACGCTGGCCGGTATCGGTGGCGCCGTGGGGGCGCTGTACTCCGGTTACAGCTGGAACACCCTGGGCCCCGCTTTCACCTTTAGTATGGCGAGCGTCGCAGCGCTGGCTGCAGCCGTTATCATTGCCACCCGACTGCAAGAGGACAGGCCATGAGCCTTACCCGTGAACACCTGAGCCTGGAAATCATTGAAGCCGGGCGCTTTTTATATGCGCGTGGCTGGTCACCGGCTACCAGCAGCAACTATTCCACCCGGCTGTCGGCCAGCCAGGCGCTGCTGACGGTGTCGGGCAAGCACAAGGGCCAGCTGGGACCTGATGATGTGCTTGCCACTGACCTGGCAGGCAACAGCCTGGAACCAGGCAAGAAACCCTCCGCTGAAACCCTGCTGCATACCCAGTTGTACAGCTGGCGCCCCGAAATTGGCGCGGTGCTGCACACCCATTCGGTCAATGCCACGGTGCTGTCGCGCCTGACGCCGGGCGACAGCATTGAATTTGAAGACTACGAACTGCAAAAGGCTTTCAGTGGCGTCTCGACCCATGAGTCCAGTGTGCTGGTGCCGATTTTTGACAATGATCAAGACATCGCGCGGCTGGCGGCCAAGGTTCAGCCATGGCTTGAAGCCCACCCGGACTGTGTGGGCTATCTGATTCGCGGGCATGGCCTTTACACGTGGGGCGCGCGCATGAGCGACGCCTTGCGCCAGATCGAAGCCTTCGAGTTTTTGTTTGAATGCGAACTGAAAGCTCGCGCAATACTCAATCGTTAACGCTGACTTCACCGTGAAGAAGCTCACACCCTGATTTGAACGGTCTGCCTGAACGGCCTGTAAAAGCCGAATGCGCGCCGAAGCCGAGGAACCACGCCCCATGAGCAGTTTGTCCGTTTATCACGTATCGAGCCCGGAACTCCCCAACAAGGTGCTCACCCATTTTGATGATATCGCTTCAACACTGGCCGAGCAGGGCGTGCGCTTTGACCGCTGGCAGGCCGCCACGCAGATCCAGCCGGGGGCCAGTCAGGATGAAGTGATCAACGCCTATCGCGTGCAGATTGACCGGCTGATGAGCGAGGGTGGTTATGTCACCGTGGACGTGATCAGTCTCAACAGCGATCACCCGCAAAAAGCCGAATTGCGCGCCAAATTCCTCGACGAGCACCGCCATGGCGAAGATGAAGTGCGTTTTTTCGTCGCCGGTCGTGGCTTGTTTACGCTACATATTGGCGACTATGTGTATGCGGTGTTGTGCGAAAAGAACGATCTAATTTCAGTACCCGCAGGCACGCCGCACTGGTTCGACATGGGTGAGCATCCGCATTTTGTCGCCATCCGCCTGTTCAACAACCCGGAAGGCTGGGTTGCCAACTTTACCGGCGAAGACATCGCTGAACGCTTCCCGCGCCTCGAAGACTAAGGATCTCCCATGCCGATCAAAGCCATCCTGACCGATATCGAAGGCACCACCAGCGCTGTCAGCTTCGTATTTGACGTGTTGTTTCCGTATGCGGCCAAACATCTGCCCGGGTTTGTGCGCGAGCATGCCGAAGACCCTGAAGTGGCCATGCAGCTGGGCGCAGTACGCCTGGATAGCGGCGAGCCTGAGGCCGATGTCGAACGGGTCATCGAGATCCTCCAGCAATGGCTGGCCGAAGACCGCAAGGCCACACCACTCAAGGCCTTGCAAGGGATGATCTGGAAGCAGGGATACGCCGCGGGTGAGCTTAAGGGCCATGTTTACCCGGACGCGGTCGAAGCGCTGCGCGAGTGGCATGCCAAAGGGTATGACCTGTATGTCTACTCGTCAGGTTCGATACAGGCGCAAAAGCTGATTTTTGGCTGTTCCGAGGCGGGTGACCTGACGCCACTGTTCAATGGCTACTTTGACACCACCTCCGGGCCCAAGCGTGAGGCGCAATCCTATCGCCACATTACCGAGGCCATAGGCTGCCCGGCCGGGAAGATCCTGTTTTTGTCGGATATCGTTGAAGAACTCGATGCTGCACAGGCGGCCGGCATGCTGACCTGCGGTCTGGCCCGTGAGGGTGGGGAACTGGCGGGACATAAAACCGTGAGCAGTTTTGCCGAGATTGATCCTGCCGCAGTTTAAATAACACTGCTGTGGGAGTGAGCCTGCTCGCTCCCACAGTCATGCCGTTCTCTATCGCGGACTGCTTTGCACTACCCTTGGATTCAGCGGGTGTGATAGGTCGGCAGGGCAAAACGATGCTGGCTTTGCAGCAGCGAAATGGTCGGCAATTCACTGGCAGTGCCTGCCAGGTCACGACGAATCGCGCTGATGGCCCAAGTCAGTTCCTCGGCGGTATGCAGTTGGGTGTAAGAAAGTGTGCGCTGGGTCTGTTTGCCTTCGTTGTCACACAATGTCAGCAGCACGCCGCCATCCGGGCGGGGTTTAACGGTGACAGTGTGGTTGGAGAACAACGATGCGAATTTTTCCTGGATCAGGCTCATATGTTCAGCTCCATTAGCGCTTGAATGCTTGTATGGAGTAGAGATTGCAGTGATTGTGCCACTATTCTTTTTTTAAAAAATCCATATAAATCAACAGCTTATAATTTATGCAAAAAGCATTTATCGTGCATTTTGCATGAGTGGCCATCGTGCATCCTGCATTTTGCCCAGTCGGTATCAGGCTCAGACAGCTGATTGATTGTTCCTATGGGTGCATTGAGCAAAAAAGGGGTGACACCGTGTCTGCGTCTCAGGAAACTAGGTTTTTTTTGTAGCCAGGGTGGAACCTTACATGTCAGAGAACAAGCCAGCAGACCAGAGCCGCCAGATGACCCCGGAAGAGGCCGCCGACTTTGCCGAGCAGGTGTTCAACAAGGCACGGGATGGTGATGCTGCAATGCTGGCAGCCTTGCTGAGCAAGGGCTTGCCGGCCAATTTGCGCAACCACAAGGGCGATACCCTGTTGATGCTGGCCAGCTATCACGGCCACGTTGAAGCGGTGAAGGTGCTGCTTGAGCACAATGCCGACCCCGAGATCCGCAATGACAATGGCCAGAGCCCGATTGCAGGTGCTGCCTTCAAGGGCGACCTGGAAATGGTCAAGACCCTGGTTGAAGGTGGCGCACAAGTTGAAGGCGCATCATTTGATGGCCGTACAGCGCTGATGATGGCCGCCATGTTCAATCGTGGGGAAATCATCGATTACCTGATCAGCAAGGGCGCCGATCCAAAAGCCAAGGACGCCAATGGCATCACCGCCCTGGATGCCGCCAGGACCATGGGCGCAGCCGAAACCGTGGCGCAACTTGAGAAGCTGTTGGGCTGATCGCCCCTTGAAGGGCGCAATTGATATATCCTGCGCGCCCTTAATTTTCCTTGTGACAGGCCTCGCCCATGAAAACCACTCTCGTTGAACTCATCAGCAAAATCAGCTCTGGGTGCATGGGCGACGACGAAATCGCCTCCATCGCGGACGAGGCGGCTCAAGCCTACGCCGATCAGGCAGCATTTCTGCTTGCCAACCCGGACATCAACTACGACGACAGCTTCCCGATCCCGCTGGGTGAATGGGTTGTGGTGGGCAGCTTGCCGGAAACGGTGTTGTTCCAGGCCGATACCTGGATGGACCTGTTTGCCCAGATCGTCGCCTCTTTCGGTCCTGATGTAGCGTTCAATATCAAGCCAAAGCAATTGGCCAAGACCGAAGCGCTGACCGCGCTCAACCGCATCCAGATCCAGATGGGCAGCATGAGCCCGGAGCAGGGCGGTTATGTGCTGGTCAACCTGAGCCAGCCGCTGGACGACGAAATCCAGGTGGTGCTGGTTTACGGCAATGACGTGCCGCGCGTGCTGGAACTGTGTGCCGAAGTCGGCATCGCCGCTGCGCCATCGCTGGAAGCCCTCAAGGTTGCCGTCCACGTCTGAAACCCTGGCTGCTGCAATAAAAAACGGAACCCTGGCCGCGGGTGACTATCCTATGAGCACAAGTACTCACTCGGGAGCGTCATCATGGGTTCAACGTTTAATGGTCTGATCGGTCTGATTATTCTGGCCCTGGATATCTGGGCCATCATCAACGTAATCAAAAGCGGCGCCGGGACGGGCGCGAAAGTGCTTTGGGTGCTGCTGATTCTGTTCCTGCCGGTACTGGGGCTGGTGATTTGGGCCATCGCCGGGCCGCGGGGCAATGTGCGTATTTGAGCTGCTTGCCAGCGGGCAGCGACGGTAAATCGTGGTTGCCCGCTTAGATTGTCGGCGTCAAGGTTCGACCTGTCATGTTCCTCGACGTAGAATGCGCGCCTTTCTTGGGCAGTTGGACCCGTGTCGCGATAGCGGTATGAGGTTCGGCTGTCGATCATGGGCGGGTGACCGTCCGTTGCCACCAGCATTCAAGGGGACTACCCATGGCCGAATCGCTTGACAACCACTATCTCGAAACCCTTTACGAAGGCTATGGCCAACGCTTTCGCATGGACAAGCTGCTCCATGAAGTGCGAACCGATCACCAGCATCTGGTGATCTTCGAAAACCCGGTCATGGGCCGCGTAATGGCTCTGGACGGCGTGATCCAGACCACCGAAGCGGACGAATTCATCTACCACGAAATGCTTACCCATGTGCCGATCCTGGCCCACGGTGCGGTCAAGCGCGTGCTGATCATTGGCGGTGGTGATGGCGGCATGTTGCGCGAAGTCACCAAGCACATTGGCATTGAGCACATCACCATGGTCGAGATCGACGGCACCGTGGTGGACATGTGCAAAGAGTTCCTGCCCAACCACTCCAAGGGTGCGTACGACGATCCACGCCTTAACCTGGTGATCGACGACGGCATGCGCTTTGTCGCCACCACCGAAGAAAAATTCGACGTGATCATCTCGGATTCCACCGATCCGATCGGGCCGGGCGAAGTGCTGTTCTCCGAGAACTTCTACCAGGCTTGCCACCGTTGCCTGAATGAAGGGGGTGTACTGGTCACCCAGAACGGCACGCCATTTATGCAGTTGCAGGAAGTGCAGACCACCGCCGGGCGCATGCGCAGCCTGTTTGCTGACTGGCATTTCTACCAGGCTGCCGTGCCTACCTATATCGGCGGCTCCATGACCTTCGCCTGGGGTTCGACTGATGCGAGCTATCGCAAGTTGCCGCTTGAGACCCTGCGTCAACGTTTTGCCGGTAGCGGTATCGTGACCCGCTACTACAATCCGGAAGTTCATATCGGTGCTTTCGCCTTGCCGCAATATGTTTTGCAGGCTATCAACAAGCCAAGCAACGACTGAGGCTGTGCAGTAGCAAGGCAGGGCGTCAGTTGCAGAACTGTGGGAGCGGGCTTGCCCGCGATGCAGGCGACGCGGTTTAAAGTTGGACCGCGTTGCTGCAATCGCGAACAAGCCCGCTCCCACAGGGAATGAGCGCCCTTTCTTATGTTTCAAGATGTGCTCTGCACGAAATTTTCACGGTACCTTTAAGACAATTCGCACGCAAAATTTTGCCTGTCTACTCGTAAACGCCTCAGTTCAGGCGTTTCTGGTGGGTCTCGGGCCAAAATCTGTGTAATTAAAGAGCGATGCACCCGTGGCAAGCCACCGGTGATAAAGCCACTTCAACTTGAACCAATGGGTCCTAAAACGACATGGCAAACCCGGACGCCCCAAGCCAACAGCACGCGGCCACGCGTGTGTTGCAACCGACCGTCAAATCGCATCTGGCGTTTACGCTGCTCTGTGCCTTGATCATGATGGTGATGTTCACCCTGTTGCGGGTGGCATTGCTGGTTTACAACCGGGAAATGATCCTCGACACCCCGGCATCGACGTTCCTTGAAGCCTTCGGCAACGGTCTGCGCTTTGACGCGCGGATTGTCGTGTACTTCAGTATTCCGCTGCTGCTGGCGGTGCTCAGTGTCAAGGCCATGGCCATGCGCGGTGTGCTGCGTTTCTGGCTGACTGCAGCATCCAGCCTGGCGCTGTTTTTGGGCCTGATGGAGATGGACTTCTACCGTGAGTTCCATCAGCGTCTTAACGGTCTGGTTTTCCAGTATGTGAAGGAAGACCCGAAAACCGTGATGAGCATGCTTTGGTATGGCTTCCCGGTGGTGCGTTACCTGCTGTCCTGGGCTGTCGGCACTGTCATTTTGTACTTTGCCTTCCGCGGCGCCGACCGCGTGACCCGTTCCAGCGCTACCCGCGCGGCTGCTGGCACTTCGCGTGCGGTGGCGCCCTGGTACGGCCGTGCAGCGGTATTTGTCGTGCTGCTGCTGGTGTGTGTGGTCCTGGCCCGTGGCACATTGCGTCAGGGTCCTCCGCTGCGTTGGGGTGATGCCTACACAACCGACTCCAACTTCGCCAATCAGTTGGGGCTCAACGGCTCTCTGTCATTGATTGCCGCTGCGAAAAGCCGCTTCGGTGACGATCGCACCAATATCTGGAAGGCTACCCTTGAGCAGCCCGTAGCGACGCAGACCGTGCGCGACATGCTGCTGACTGAAAATGACAAGCTGGTTGATCCTGATACCGCTCCTGTGCGTCGCGACACCACGCCGCCTGCGGAAAAAACCCTGCCTATCAAGAACGTCGTCGTAATCCTGATGGAAAGCTTCGCCGGTCACTCGGTGGGTGCGCTGGGTCGTCCGGGCAATATCACCCCGTACTTCGATGAGCTGTCCAAGCAAGGCTTGCTGTTCGAGCGCTTCTTCTCCAACGGCACCCATACCCACCAGGGCATGTTTGCCACCATGGCGTGCTTCCCGAACCTGCCGGGTTTTGAATACCTGATGCAGACCCCGGAAGGCAGCCACAAGCTGTCCGGCTTGCCGGAACTGCTCAGCGCCCGCAAGTTCGATGACGTGTATGTCTACAATGGCGACTTTGCCTGGGACAACCAGTCTGGTTTCTTCAGTAACCAGGGCATGACCACTTTTGTAGGTCGTAACGATTTCGTTGACCCGGTGTTCTCTGATCCTACCTGGGGTGTGTCCGACCAGGACATGTTCAACCGCGGCCTGGAAGAGCTGAAAAAGCGTGAAGGCAAAGAGCCTTTCTATGCGCTGCTGCAAACCCTGTCCAACCACACGCCGTATGCCTTGCCTACGCCATTGCCGGTCGAGCCGGTAACCGATCGCGGTTCGCTCAACGAGCATTTGACGGCGATGCGTTATTCCGACTGGGCGCTGGGGCAGTTCTTCGAAAAAGCGCGCAAAGAACCCTACTTCAAGGAAACCCTGTTTGTGATTGTGGGCGACCACGGTTTCGGTAACGAGCAGCAGATTTCCGAGATGGACCTGGGGCGTTTCAACGTGCCGTTGCTGCTGATCGGCCCTGGTATCCAGGAGAAGTTTGGTACACGCACTGATATCGTGGGCACTCAGGTCGACATCGTGCCAACCATCATGGGGCGTCTGGGTGGTGAGTTCCGTCAGCAATGCTGGGGCCGTGACCTGCTGACTCTGCCTGAGGGTGACAAAGGCAGTGGTGTGATCAAGCCGTCTGGCAGTGACCAGACCGTGGCGATCATCAGTGACGACCACTTGCTGGTGCAGCCTAAAGACATGCCGGCCAAGGTTTGGCAGTACAAATTGGGTGCCAACCCTGAAGCGACCGTGGTCACTGACTCGCCTGAAGCGACCGAGCTGAAGAAAAAGCTCGAATCCTTCCTGCAGACCGCGACCAAGAGCCTGCTGGACAACACCGCAGGTGTGGCTGATCCGAAATAATCAGCCAGTTAAATAAAAAAGAGGCCTCAGGGCCTCTTTTTTATTGGGTCAAATCTTGCCGAGCAACAGTAATATCAACAGTACAACCAGTACGGTACCGATAATCCCTGAGGGGCCATAGCCCCAGCTTTTGGAGTGCGGAAACACAGGTAATCCGCCGATTAACAGCAAAATCAGGACGATCAGAAGAATTGTGGTCATGAGCATTTCCTTTTTGTGGTGTTCCGCCAACGTTCAGTTTTACGGGGCGCCGCTTCAGGAACAAGGATGGGCAGTGCTTATAAAATCCGACTCTCCAGCTCGATGAATAATTCAACTTTTTTCATGCCGTACTCAAAAACAGTTCTGCCTTGATCGGTGGCAGGTGCGCAGGTAGGGTGGCGCGCTGCCCACCTGGAAACACTGCACATGCTCAATTACGTTTGGTTTTTTTTGGCTGCCCTGTTTGAAATTGCAGGCTGCTACGGGTTCTGGATGTGGCTTCGTCAGGGCAAAAGTGCCTGGTGGGCTTTGCCCGCCATTCTGAGCCTGGTGCTGTTTGCCCTGCTGCTGACCAAGGTTGAGGCAGCCTATGCCGGGCGGGCCTATGCGGCCTATGGCGGGATTTACATCGTGACATCCATTGCCTGGCTGGCAGTGGTGGAACGTATCCGGCCACTGGGCTCAGATTGGCTCGGGGTAGGACTGTGCGTGATTGGCGCGACCATCATCTTGCTGGGACCGCGTTTTACCCCCTCGTAAAGGGAAAATTCCGTAGGGAGTACGTAGGAATAAGCCTTGTATGCAGTAGGTTGTAACTGAATTAACTTGTAAGTATTGAAGCCGGTTTTTATGCCGTGCAGTCTTTGTGGCTCCCCACCCTTGAGGATGAGAGCCATGCAGATACTGAGTCGAACCGTCGGAGAGCATTTTTCAATCGGGGAAGATATAACGCTGTTTGTCATCGCCGTTAACGGCAACAACGTGCGCCTGGGGATTGAAGCTCCCAGGCATATCAGCGTGCATCGCTCGGAAATTTATGAGCGGATAAAAAACCAGCCCGTCGGGCAGCAGGCAACCGGATCTTCGGCCAAGGTTTAATCAAAAAATTCCTTCGGTACCGCGTGCCTGGGCATCAGTTGGCATTGCTGGCTTTCCAGATCGAAGAAAATTACTGCCTGGCCTTTGCTCAATGCATGTCGAACCCGCAGTACACGGGTTTCCTGGGGAGTGTCATCGCCGTTGTCCGTGCCGTCGCGACTCACAAAGTCCTCGATCAGGCGGGTGAGGGTGTCAGGTTCAAGCTGGTCGTAGGGGATAAGCATCTTGGGCTCTCGTAAGCAAGCGTGTTGAGGTGGTTGGCCTTGGGCTTAAATCGCCTTGTTGCGGTTGTCCCAGTAATGCTGAGCCAGTTCAAAAGCTTGCGCCCGGGGTGTGCCCAGACCGCGCAATGCCAGGGCCATGGTCGACAGCAAGGCCAGTTGCGGGTAGCTGTCCTGGACTTCTCCACGCCACAATGCCTTGAGGTGTTCAGGGTCTAGTGACGCTGGTTTGACATGGCGCTGTGAAGACAGTGCTGGCCATTCTTCATCCCAGTCAACACCAGCTGTAGTGCCGTAAAGATGGCTTGCGCTATCGGGGTTGATTTCGACTTCGCCGCCATCACCCTTGACCACAATACTGGTGTCACCCAGCAAACCGCTGGCTTCGCGATGCACGCTTTGATAGCCCGGATGGAAGATGCTTTGCAGGCCGCAGCGCGCACCCAGCGGGTTGAGTATGCGAGCCAATGAATGAATCGGCGAGCGCAGCCCGAGGGTGTTGCGCAGATCGATCATGCGTTGCAATTGTGGCGCCCAGTCCTGCAGCGGCATAAAGGCCGGATTCCCCGCATCCAGGGCCTCGTTGACACTTTGCCAGTTGCGACACAGTGGAATGGCCAGCGCGTCGAGAAGCTGCTCGCTGTACATTCGGCCCGCGGTATGGGCGCCGCCGCCATGCATGAAAATGCGTACACCGTGCTGTGCCAGGCACTTGGCTGCCAGCAAGTACCAGGGCAGGTGGCGTTTTTTACCGGCGTAAGTCGGCCAGTCAATGTCGACCTTGATCGCGGGAGGTGTCAGTCGCTCCCTGACGGCCTCGGTAAAACCGGCCATTTCCTCTGCGCTTTCTTCTTTATGCCGCAGCAACATGAGGAAGGCGCCCAGTTGCGTGTCTTCTGCCTTGTCGTCAAGCAGCATGCCCATGGCTTCGCGGGCTTCTTCCCGAGTCAGGTTGCGGGCACCCCGTTTGCCTTTGCCCAGGATGCGTACAAATTGCGCAAAAGGGTGTTCGGCGGGAGTTTCAAGTGTCAGCGCAGCGAGAGTGTTCATAGGCAATTGGTCGGTTTGGGCAGGCCCGCCAGCTTGGCGGCGAGTTTGGCAGGGGTGCCGTTAAACAGTCGGTTGAGATGCAGGCTATTGCCCTTTTCTGGACCCAATTTGAGTGCCGTGTACTTGATCAGAGGGCGAGTGGCAGGCGATAGCTCGAACTCCTGATAAAAGCTGCGCAACAACTCGAGGATTTCCCAGTGTTCGGCGCTCAACTCAATACCTGCCTGCGCCGCCAGTGCCTGAGCAACATCAGCGGACCAGTCGTTGAGATCGAGCAGATAACCGTCCTTGTCCAGCTCGA
This sequence comes from Pseudomonas sp. CCC4.1, assembly GCF_035019225.1. Lineage (NCBI taxonomy): Bacteria > Pseudomonadati > Pseudomonadota > Gammaproteobacteria > Pseudomonadales > Pseudomonadaceae > Pseudomonas > Pseudomonas sp. CCC4.1. The sequence goes on from NZ_JASJWL010000007.1 coordinate 20,604, forward strand.
TATTTTTACCGTTGAGGGTGAGCGTATTCATAGCCAGCTGTTGACCTTGTCGTAACGAATCGACAGCTCGACGAAAGCCGGGTAATCAACGCAGGCCGCCCATGGCGGACATTCCAGGTTGCGTGCCTGCAAGTCCTCTTCAAGGATAAATACGGTTTTTCCAGTCAGGGCTGTGAGAGCAGTGCCTTGAAGCTGCAGGGCATACACCGCGTCGCCACAGAGCAAAAGGGCATCGTCGCTGCCTAACACGCGAAGACAGCTGCTCAGGCGTATGTCAGAAAATGGTGAGTGGCTCACAACATGTAGAGTCGACATTAGAGGGTGATCACTTGGTCATAACGGTCAATAAGAGCGCGGACAGCTTCAGTCGACAAGGGCTGCACATCAATTGCCGCAAGCCCCTCGGTTGAGATGCCGCGTTCGTCAAGGCTGTGGTTGCAGGCAAACAGATCGTCAACGCCGAACATGGACAGGGCCTGCAGATTGGCCGTTAGATTCTTCTGCTGGATGGCTGCGGCATTTTGAGTCGCCAGCAGCTGAAAAATACCGTCATCCATAAACAGCAGGGCAATCGGCAAATCAAATGCACCGCCTGCCAGCACGATATCCAGTGCTTCTTTGGCGCCGGGCCCCGACCACGGTGCCTGACGGCTGATAATCAATAGTGACTTGGGCATTTCAAGGTCCCCCGAAACAGATCAATCGATCGGCCGATTGAATGGCATCGTGCAATTGGCCCAGTCCGGACAACTCCCAGGGTGCATGAACATTGACCCCGGGCCGCTGATAGCGTGCGGACTCGTCTTCATTGAGTACACCGCGGCGCAAGGCAGCGGCAATACAGACCACACCATCGAGTTGGTGCTGGCTGACAAAAGTTGCCCATTGTTGCGCAAGGTCCTGCTCGTCTTGCGGCGTGACGATATTGCTCGAGGCAATATGAACACCGTCCTGATAGAAGAACAAACGGACAATTTCATGGCCGCCTGCCAGCGCTGCCTCGGCAAAGCGCAAGGCTCGACGGGAGGAGGGGGCATGGGCCGCTGAATAAAGGGCAATGGCGAATTTCATGGTGGGCTCTGTCGGCAAATCTGGGGCAATGATAAAGCCAGATGCCCAAAGATGCTTGTGGCAGACAACAAAAAGCCCGCCGAAGCGGGCTTTTATATAGCGGTTGTTGATCAGTCGTCGCGGCTCATGATGCCGAAAATTTGCAGCAGGCTGATAAACAGGTTGTAGATCGATACATACAGGCTGATGGTAGCCATGATGTAGTTGCGCTCGCCGCCATGAATGATTGCACTGGTCTGGAACAGAATGCAGACCGAAGAGAACAGTACAAAACCGGCGCTGATAGCCAGCTGCAGGCCGCTGATCTGGAAGAAGAAGCTCGCCAGCGTAGCGCCCAGCAGAACAAAGAAACCGGCAGTGATGAAACCGCCGAGGAAGCTCATGTCCTTGCGAGTGATCAATACATAGGCAGACAGGCCGCCAAATACCAGAGCCGTCATGGCAAAGGCAGAACTGACCACCTCGGCGCCGCCCTGCATGCCCAGGTAACGGTTGAGAATAGGGCCCAGCAAGAAGCCCATGAAACCGGTAAGGGCAAAGGCAGAAACCAGGCCCCATGCCGAATCACGCAGCTTGTTGGTCAAGAAGAACAGGCCGTAGAACCCGATCAGCACAACGAAAATATTGGGATAGCCGACCCGCAGCTGCTGCGAGACATAAGCCATCACACCGCTGAAAGCCAGGGTGAGGGCCAGCAAACCGTACGTATTGCGCAGGACGCGGCTAACCTCTAGCTGCTCGGCCTGCACGCTGCTATTAACTGCGTAATCCTGTTCGCGCATGGCGATACTCCTGTGTTTAGAAATGTTAAGTAGCAAAGATCATAGCAGAGGCTCTGAAACAAGCGATCAAGAGAGTTTGACAACGTGTTTCATTCAGGTATTATGGCGCCCGAAACAACGTATAGGAGGTGTGGCCGAGTGGTTTAAGGCAACGGTCTTGAAAACCGTCGACTGTAACAGGTCCATGAGTTCGAATCCCATCGCCTCCGCCATATTGCTACACCGCAGAGCCCGCCTTTTGGCGGGCTTTGTCGTTTCTGGGGGGTGGGGAAGGGCGCTGCACCGAGCTCGTCGTTTTCGCATAGCTTCAGACCGTGTCCGCATCTGGGGCAATTTTAGAGCCCGATCCAGCGTTTTTAACGGCTGTGTTTTAGTCGGAGGGAAAGTGCTTTTTAGCTGTGCACTTTTCGCCGATTTAACAGGTAGCGTTCACAATTTTCACAACCCGTATGTAAACAGTCCCCGTTACCAGCATACCCGTGTACCTCACCTGCTTTCGTTTTGCCTACGAAAGCAAAGTATTCAATATACTTGAGAGCCGTTATTGCCATGAACTCATGAAGGCGCCATTTCGTATTATGCGTACAAAAAAACTCGTCACTAAAATTTCGGTCTGAACATATGTTGTGACTTTATAAATTTGTATGAGTAGGGAGTTCGATGAATAATATAAAGTCTGGATTGATTCATAATGAGTATGAATATGCCATTAGAGCTTGGTCCGATATCTGTTGTGGGGAGAATAATAGACTTCTCCATTCCTGGCACATCGAGAGAGTCTATGATGCCAGATTATATGCATGATATACTCGGTCTATTTATAAGGGCGCTTGAGAATGTAACTCAATGGATTTTTGATAATGCATATAGATTTGATATGCAGCACAAAGATAATATTGCGGCCATAGATTTTGAGATTGACCAGGAAATCAAGGGTGCAGGCGGGCTAAATATGCCTATGGATGTATCCACGTCAAGCAAAATAATCACAAGAGAGAAAAATATCCTGGTAACACTATATATGGCTAAAGAGAATGAGGCTGATAGAAAGGTTAAGGCTTCTAAAGGTTCTGGGGACGGCAGTGATGTACAAGCTTCAAAAAGACCAAGTGCGGGGAGTTTTACTCAGGCCGGGAAGATGAGGGTCATAGTTAATACACCTAAACTTCTTGATTGGGCACAGAGGTATGAATTTGCCAGGTTGTCTGAGGTCTATTCAGAAACGGCCCGACGCTTGAAAGAAAAGCAGCAGAAATTGGCTCTCATAGAGGTGGCTAAAGCGACAAATCTGCGCGATGCGAAAGAGCAAGCCAGACATAAAAAGTATCCTAGCGTTCCACCCGGCGTCTCTTTAGATGAGAACCTAGAATTTGCGAAAAGCCAAAAAGCATACTTTAGTATTAAGGGTAGAGGTTTTTTGCTCAGCTGGTTTTACACCCAAGTCAGAAACAAGGGCGAGTGGGATTACAAAAAAGGCCAGCCTCAGTATGAGAGCTTCGGCAATTTTAATTATGGTGCTGTTGGTACGGCAGCTGGGATTTCTGAAACGGTACTTTTAAGAGCAGCTGGTGCTGCACAGTCCTTAGCTGGGACTTCTCAGGCAGAATTCGATAAATGGTGGTCAGAGGCTCCTTACGGCGATGATCCTGTTGATCAAGTATGGATTAAAGCAGGAATAGATTATGCGAAGTCGAAGGGGTATTAAGTGGGTTGTTTGGAGTTTGTTTTTTGTTTGTCTTGGGCAAGCTTTGTACATATATATGTCTGCTCCAGGCAGACCTAATCCTGTCAAGATTACTTCAGTTACAAATGTTGGCCATGGCGGGGCCATCTATGAGGTCTTATATGATTCTGGTGGCGCTACGGTGCCAGTTGTCTATAGGTATTTCCTGATGAATCTTCAACCTGGCGATGAAGAAGCGCTTCAGGAAGCAAAGAAGACCGCCCCATTCCTTGTTACAAAAAGCTCTGCAGCTGTTCGCGAGGTTTTAGATGATCGGGTCAAACTAAAAGTTGATGGGGTTATTTATGGGTTTCACAATATTTCATTGTTTAAAGTTGATGGTGAGATCAATATCGTGAAATTCGATCTTGATTCAACTGCCCCATAGATTTTTAGTTGAAAAAAACACCGGCCTGAAAGAAAAATACTCCCACATAGCACGTGGCCTACAGGCCACGTGCTGTATTTCTCCATAGAGGTCTTGAAAGCAGCCGGCCTCGACAGGTATTAGCGCTCGATTTTTACCTCTGTGCCTCATTGTTTTAGCAACAGATCAGCCTGGATCAGCCTGATCTGTCGACCGAGACTAAAACCCCCAGTCCTCAGCGTTGATGACACGACAGAATGGCCCCGCCAGGGTTGCATTGTGATGAGCGATAATCTGCTGTGCCTTCAACGCATGGGTGTCACTGCAGGTATGGCCATCGGCAATCAGTACTGCGTCGAACCCAAGGTCTCGTGCCGCGCGGCAGGTGCTGTCGACACAATATTGGGTTTTCATGCCCGTGATGACCACACCCTCAACACCAAGAGCCTGTAGCTGGTCGGCCAGGTTTGTCCTGGCAAAGGCGTTGGGGCGGTTTTTCTCGAAAATCACTTCGCTGCCCTGTAGCACCAGTTCCGGTATCAGTTGGGTCAACGGGCTTCCCGGTTCAATCGGTGAACCGGTAGGGCCGACATGACGGGCGAGAAAGACCGGGGCACCTGCGCTCCGGGCTTTATCCAGCAACGTGTTCAATGTGTCCAACAGGGCCTCGCCAGCCCATGGCTTGTCCGGGCCATGCACCAATCCTACCTGCATATCAAGAATCAACAGTGCATACATGGGGCTTTTCCTTGCGTTTTGGCCAGTGACACAAGGGCAAAAGAAAAGGCCCTTACCATCACTGGCGGGCCTTTGAAGTTCGTGCGTTATGGCCTCACGATACCTCTCACGACCCGCCTTCGGCGGTCGTGGTAGTCGTGGTCAAGGCAACTCGTAATTGATTCATGGAGCTGACAGTAGCTGCGCATCAGCGGGTTGGCAAGCAGGAGCAGGAAGCGTCATGACTTCGAGCTGGCCAGCCATATACCCATATGCTTCTTGGAAGCCGCAGCCAATCAAACTCAGACTAAAGGTCGTCCGGCGCAACCTACACGCGCTGTGGTGATACGAGATGTTGTTGATGGGTGCCTCGTCTTCTTAGGTATGAGCCTAAGGCACAAGGGCAGTTGGCCGCGTTCATCGACGTACTGCGGTGCCTTGAGCTTGAGTTCCAGCACGCACAGTCTGTGCTTTAAATTAAATATTGAACGTAGCCCTGGTACTTTAACGAAACAGTCATAGAGATTCCGTACGCCGAGGTGCTGCGCGGGGGTAATTAAAAGTATGGGGTCAGTCATGTAATATTTTGAGTTTATTATCGTTCTGTTGGCGCCCATAATGAATGGCGGGTAATTTGTTTTTCGGTAATATTAATTAAGTGCGTGTGCTTTGCAGGCATTTCTTTAATTACCGGGGGCAGGGTCATGAAGAAGCTGGGGGTTTTGCTATGGGTTTTTGTGGCAGTTACATTAAAGGCTCCTTATTCATGGGCCGAGTCGCCAGGTACGGTGTGGCGAATGGATACCCGGCCGGAACAGCTGATATTTCACGCTGGTTTCCAGGCCTGGGGTAGTAACTTTAATGTTCATGATCATGTGACCGGCGAGTCATGCGTCAACAGGCAGCAGGGGCAGCGAGATTCAGGTTTTGTCTCAACCGCGGCGAACTTTCAGTTTATTCGCACTGCCGCAGCTGCCAGGGCTTTTGCCCAACCCGGTCAGCGTATTTATCTTTATCGCGTCAGGCCGGACAGCAACTTCTTCAATGCCGAGGCCTCATTGCGGACATTACATGACAACAATCCGCAAGTCCCGATCACCCCCTTGAACTACCATCCCTCACGGGCAGCTAATGAATATATAACGCCGACCGTCATTCCCACTCAAAATATCAGGGACGTGGAATCCTATATTGTTGTCGACGGTGAGTTGCAAGTTTCAACTGCTCAGGTTAACCCCCGTTATGTGGCCGATAATACCCGAGCCACGAACAGGCCCTATTTCAACGGTGAAGCCCCACGAGAAAGAAGGCCGACCTGGTTGGGCATGATCCCGATGGTCGGGGCGTGCCTGGCTGCGTCGCGTTCGGATCTGAAGCAAGATATTCCAGCAATAATGTTTACCCTGGAGTCTGTTTATAACAGCAGTACCTCCATTATTAACCATGATGAGCTATAAACGTTGAGGAGTATGAGCATGCGTCTTGCAGCCTTGTTGTTGGTGTTGAGTGTCAATGCTTTTGCCGAAGAGCCTGGTTCAACGCGGATGAGTCGGGATGTAAAGTGCGCGCAGGGCACGGTAAAGCAAATACATATAGGGGCAGGTAACTACGACAGCGGCAATGGGATCAGCGTAATGTTAACTTCGACCGGAACGCGCTGGTGGGCAGTTCATGGGGAGCGCAATCTGAATGATCCCACAGGTTATGCACTGCTTAATATGCTGTCCCTGTCGAAGCTGACAGGCCAGCAAGTGTCTCTTCTGGATGAATCCGGCGGCGGATGTAATTACTTTACGGGTGTGGTCTTGACAAATATGTATTAAGTTTCGAGGGGGTCATTATTCAAGTGGAGGCGGCACACTTGCAGAATAAAGGTGTTGATTGTCTGCACTTTGTGGCGCCCGCTGTTAATTGTGTCCTGTACGATTTGCGATACAGAACACTCAGCGCCATCGCTAAGCAGTGGCCTGTGCGGCGTCTGTTTAAAGTATGCAGGGGGATACAAGCGCTGGTATCGGCATGTTCAGGTCTAAGCGGTCATGAGGGTGCGCAGTCCGATGGTGGATTATTCAGAGGAATTCCTACGCTTGAAAGTGCACGAATGAAACAGTTCGAGGGGTTTATTTATTACAAGTCACCCGCCTCGCCGGCGGTGTGATTTAGGGTGTCCATAGAGCCCGACTTGACCGAGCGCATGCTCAACCAATGATCAGCCTGATCGCGCTGAAAGCCTGTGGCAAGGAAGCATCAGGTACGAAATAAAATAAGGTGCCGAAAGCCGGGTGCGCCAACTTCCCGCCCACTCAAGGCTCCTGCGCTGTACATACAGCGAAATGAGCTTGGCCGCTGTTTTTTCGGGGCTGGAGGTGTCCAGGGCGCTGAGGCGACTCTATCGCCCTTGATTTCGAAGTTCTGCAGGCGTGTATGCCGTCCGTTTTCCAATAATTCAGGTTTCCGCTATCTGATGTTCGGCAACGACGTTAATCTCGGTGGGTGCCGGTTTCGTCTAGGCGCATATTTATGTCTGCAACTTCAAGGGTCTCCATGGATAGAATCGCCTTCAAACCGCTCCTTCTCGTCGCCGGCCTCCTGGCGTTCATGCCAATGGCCCACGCCGCCAGCACGCTGGTTTACTGCTCCGAAGCCAGCCCCGCCGGCTTTGACCCCAGCCAGTACACCAGCGGTACCGATTTTGATGCCTCCGCCGAAACCGTATTCAACCGCCTGATCCAGTTCAAACGGGGTAGTACTGAAGTCGAACCTGGCCTGGCCACCCGCTGGGATGTCTCCAATGACGGCCTGACCTACACCTTCCACCTGCGCGATGGCGTCAAGTTCCATACCACCGATTTCTTCACCCCGACCCGGAATTTCAACGCGGATGACGTGTTGTTTACTTTCGATCGCCTGCTGGATGCCCAGAGTCCGTTCCGCAAGGCTTACCCGTCCGAATCGCCCTATTTCACCGATATGGGCTTGAACACCACGATCAAGAGCGTCGACAAGCTCGACGACCGAACCGTGCGTTTCAACCTCAATAACGTTGATGCCGCCTTTGTGCAAAACCTGGCCATGAGCTTCGCCTCGGTGCAGTCCGCCGAATACGGAGCCCAACTGCTCAAGCAGGGCAAGGCTGAAGAGATCAATCAGAAACCGGTGGGCACCGGGCCGTTTGTGTTCAAGCGCTATCAGAAGGACTCGCAGATTCGTTACGTCGGCAACAAACAGTACTGGAAGCCCGAGGATGTGAAACTCGACAACCTGGTTTTTGCCATCACCCCTGACGCGGCGTCGCGCCTGCAGAAACTCAAAGCCGGGGAGTGCCAGGTCAGCGGTTACCCGCGACCGGCGGATATCGAAGTGATGAAGCAGGATCCCAACTTGCGAGTGCTGCAGCAAGCCGGGTTCAACCTGGGGTTTCTGGCTTACAACGTGACACATCCGCCGCTGGACCAACTCAAGGTGCGTCAGGCCCTGGACATGGCCATCGACAAGCCGGCAATCATCAAGGCCGTGTACCAGAGCGCAGGGCAATTGGCGCAGAACGCCTTGCCACCTGCGCAGTGGTCTTATGACCCGACAATCAAGGATGCCCCCTACGACCCGGTCAAGGCCCGGCAGCTTTTAAAAGAAGCTGGGGTTGCACCAGGGACCACTATCAACCTGTGGGCGATGACCGTTCAACGCGCCTCCAACCCGAACGCGCGTATGTCGGCACAAATCATCCAGCAGGATTGGGCCAAGGTCGGCATCAAGGCCAATATCGTTAGCTACGAGTGGGGCGAGTACATCAAGCGCGCCAAGAACGGCGAGCACGACGTGATGATTTACGGCTGGACGGGCGACAACGGCGACCCGGATAACTGGCTCGGCGTGCTCTACAGCTGCGCGGCGGTCAAGGGCAGCAACTACGCCAAATGGTGCAACCCAGACTATGACAAGCTGGTGCAGCAAGCCAAGCTCAGCAGCGACCGCGAACAACGCATCAAGTTGTATCAAGAGGCGCAGAAGATCCTCAAGGAGCAAGTTCCGATTACACCCATTGCGAACTCGACGGTTTTCCAGCCCCTGCGCAAGGAAGTGACTGATTTCAAAATCAGCCCCTTTGGGCTGACACCGTTCTACGGGGTGAGCCTGGATAAGTAACAGCAAGCCCCAACTGAGTGCACCAGAAGCCCGGGATGGTTTTTGGTGCGCTCGCGGCACCGAAATAACCTCGCTATAGACGTGAATAGGCCAAAGTCTTATGCAAGGTATGCACTGAAATAATGCGTTTGCTGCCGAATTTGAATATGCCGAACTTACAGGCGCTTCTTTAATAGAGGCCAAGGCGCATGTTGGTTTGCTATGCGTACAAAGTTTGCAAGGTTCTGTGGATAACCCCCGCCTTCAGGGTGACGAGCTGTCCCATCGAAACGTCATTATGGATGCGGCTGTTGTGTGTGAGCGGCTCTGGATGCAGTTTGGAACCTGGTTGAACCATGAGCGAAGCCTTTATTTATGTGCGTTGACTTTTAACCGGTTCGGGCAGTGGCAGAGTGCTCTGGATAGTGCTGGCAAGGCACTGGTCATTATCGAATCGAACGGGGTGGAGGAGGTGGACAGGGCATTCTTGCTGCTTCAAGTGTCTAAAGCTTGCCAAGGGCTGGGCAATAGGGGAAGCGCTGATGAGGCACTCCATGCTGCAGACCGGATTGCTCAGGGTTTCGATTCGCAACTGAGTCGTTGGTTTTTGGATGTGCGTTCCAAGTTAAAGGTCGCGGACTTTGTGCCTGCTGATTGAAACGGATTAAACATCAGGGGGGTCATCAATGAGAGTACGGATCCATTGTAATGTCTTCAGTGACCATGCCAAAAGAAGCAGTATATCCTCCCCCTGATTTACCTCATGTTAGCCATGCAAGATGCTGCCCGGTGTGATGCGCAGTCGCTGGATCAGGGTGCAGGGACAGAAAAGCTCTTGCCTTTTTCCACTACCCAGGTGGCAAGAACGGTAGCGCCCTGTGGGCCCGCTTTGCTGATGTGGGGTTCGTGCGCCAGGTGTTGAAAACTGTCACCGGCCTTTATTCGCTTTTCAGGCTGCCCATCCATTGTAATGATGACCTCGCCTTCAAGCACATAGGCGACTTCTGGTCCTGTATGTATGTGGCGAGCCTTGACTTCGTTCGGGGCGAGTACTGCTTTTTGCAAGCCCATTTGATAGTGGGTATCAGGCATGTCGATTCGTTGCAACACGTCAGACTTTGCGGGTGTTGGCATGTCTGCGATGGCAGCTCCCGCCCAGAGGACGGCACTCAACATAAATATGGCTGGGGGCGTGCCTTTCATTATTTGATTTCCGGTTTATGACGCTTGATTGGCTGTGCGAGTCAGACGTTTTTAGGTGTTCATGTTTTAAGTTTATCGCGTAAAAACAATAGATTTTTGGGCTCGCTAAGGTATGTAGTTTTTTTCTGTTACTTGTGTGGTTCATTTCTTTTCATATTTGTGCGAAATTTAATGTGTGTCATGTTTTTTTAGTGTGTCGTTATTATGTTGTTCGTTCATTCCATCATTTTCTTGTGGTCATTGGCTGTTCCCGGGGGCGTGCAAAAATGCGCAGAGGCCAGCACAGAAATAAGCTAAGTGACTGATTTATAAAAACAAGCATGTATCTAAATGTTTCTGATGGTTTTGCGGTCAATAATGCCGCTTGCGAGATAATTGATAGGGTAAAACCTCTCCGGCATGACGTTTTAGCTGAATTTTGTTGTGTATATGGTGAAATTACCTGCGCAACACTTCCTATACTGCCCGCGGTGTCTACGTACCTGTACAGTTCAGCCAATCACGATGAGTGATCGAACTGCTATGGCGATAGCCACCCTGCGTAAATGAGGTGGTGTCCGCGTCGTCTTGTTTCCTGCACCTAATAAGTCTAAGAATGAGAAAAAGTGTAATGAATAAACAGTCGATCCAGATTGCGCTTGCGTACATGTCCGTAGTTATCGGTGGTGGCTTTGCCTCCGGGCAGGAGGTGCTGCAGTTTTTCACCGGCTATGGGCTTATCGGTATCCTGGGCACCCTGGTAAGCGGTTTGATGTTTGCCTTCCTCGGTATGCAGATCGCCCGCATGAGTTCGAAGATGCAGGCCAACTCGCACAAGGAAGTACTCTACGCCCTGTTCGGCGCACGTCTGGGCTGGGTCGTCGATGTGGTGCTGTCATTCTTCCTCTATGGGGTTGGTGTGGTGATGCTGGCCGGTAGCGGTTCGATTTTTGCCCAGCAGTACGATCTGCCCCCATTGTTTGGCGGTGTATTGATGACCGTGCTGGTGATCGCCACGCTGTGCATGAACGTCAAGCGCATCATTGATCTGATCAGCGCGGTCATGCCTTTTCTGCTGGCGATGGTGCTAATCATCACGACCTACTCGATTTTCAGCTACAACGCTCCAATCGAGACCCTGGATGCTGTGGCGCGTGAAAACAACGAGACGGTCACTGGCAACTGGTTTGTCGGCGCCTTGCTCTACGCTTCGTTCAATATCGCGGTAGGTTTCCCGATGCTGGCAGTGATCGGTGGCATGACCAAACAACCCAAGGCGGCCGCTCTCGGCGGTGTGCTCGGCGGGCTTGGTTTGGGCGCCCTGATCCTGTTGTTGAACATCGGCCTGTTTGCCAACATCAACCAGCTGCAGGGTATTGAAATGCCGTCCCTGGCACTGGCCGGGCGCATCTCGCCACTGCTCTCGGTGGTGATGTCCATCGCACTGGTGTGCATGGTCTACAGCACTGCGGTTGGGATGTTCTTTGCCTTCAGTGCACGCTTTGCCAAGCCGGAATCGGGCCGTTTCAAGTTGTTTAGTGCAGTGACCGTTTGTGTCGGTCTGGCTTTGAGCCTGGGTGGTTTCAGCAAGTTGGTGGGCACCGTGTATCCGCTGCTGGGCTACGTAGGCTTTGCGCTGATCCTCGCCATTTGCTTCAGCTGGCTGCGCAGTCGCTCGCTGGCCAAGGCGGAAAAAACCGCGCTGGACGCGGTCTCCTGACCCCGGCTGCCGCCGAACGCAAGTTCGGCGGCTTCCTTCCTAACCCTGCTGTTCAAGTATCTGGTTGACGTCCCGGACCCTGGCGTAATCCATTGCCATGCTGGCAAGCGACAGTGCATGTACATCCTCGGCAGGCCACAGGCGTCCATTCAGGTCTATCTGATCGAATGTATAGCAGGCATCCGATCCCACAATCACATCGAACCCCAGGCAACCTGCTGAGCGAACCGTGCTCTCTACGGAATTATTGGTAATCACGCCGACGATGACCAACTGCTCAATCCCGCGCGTGCGCAACCAGCGTTCCAGGCCTGTGTTGGTAAATGCATCGGGTACGTTCTTTTCAACCACGTGCTCACTATCGAGCGGGGCCAGCCCCTCCTGAAACTCGCAGCCAGGCTGGCCGGGCCAGAATACCGAGGCAGGCGATCGGGATATATGCCGGACATGGACTACCGGACGCTGTACATGCCGCCAGGTTTCCAGCAGGCGCTGTACGTTGAGCTCGGTGTGCGGGTTGTTTCTGCGACCAAGCCCGGGAAGGCTTATCCCTTTTTGCATATCGATGATGATCAGTGCCGCATCGGATTTGATCAGGGGCATGGCCGTTCCTCTGGCTGGGGATAGGGAGCACCATGCTAAGTCTATTGCGCCGGGGTCACCAGATGGCTACAGGTCTTTATCCTGGCTCAGGGTTTGCGGTTCGCCGTGGCTGATCATCCATTTCAGCAAAGCCCTCACCGGCACTGTATGAGTGCTCTCGATCCACTGAACACCTTCATGGCTGTAATGCTCGATATAGCGGCTGAGTACCAGCGTGTCGCGATCGCTCGACAGGCGCAGGCTTGTTTCGCGACAGTGCAGGGCGGCGTTGGCACGCTTTACCAGTCGCTGCTCCAGGATCATGGCCGGGTTTTCGCAAGGCATGGGTACACGCGTTCTTGGCAGGAAAGAGGTCTGATCCTCGCATTCGCGGTTTGCCTGGATATGTCTGCTTTTTTGCCTGGCCGCAACTTTGTTACCAAGTTGAAATATATGACGCAGCGGGACGAATAGTTTTAGATGGAAGCCTTTACATACCTTAAGTGGAATGCGCCGGTGAGCAGCCTTTTGATCGTGGACGATGACCTGGAGGTCCTCGCGCTTCTGAAGAAGTTTTTTGTACAACACGGATATTCGGTGGAGGTGGCCACCGATGGCACGTCACTGTGGGCGGCGATGGCGCTGCAACCACCGGACCTGATTATTCTCGACTTGATGCTGCCTGGCGAAAACGGCCTGATGCTGTGTCAGCGTTTGCGTCAGCAATACCCCACGCCGGTCATCATGCTGACGGCCATGGGCGAGCTGAGTGATCGGGTCGTCGGTCTTGAAATGGGCGCCGATGATTATCTGAGCAAACCTTTTGATGCCCGGGAACTGTTGGCCAGGGTGCGTGCCGTGTTGCGCCGGGCAGGGCAGGGCCAGCCCTCGGTCGGGCAGGTGCCGCGGCCACTGATGAAGTTTGCGGGCTGGCAACTGGACCTGACCCGTCGCGAACTGCGCTCACCGGATCAGGTGATGATCCCCTTGTCTGCCGGAGAGTTCGATTTGTTGTTGGTGTTTGTCGAACATCCCCAGCGCATTCTGACTCGCGAACTGTTGCTGGATCTGGCTCGTGGCGCTGGCCATGACGCGTTCGATCGCAGCATCGACGTACAGGTCAGCCGTTTGCGGCGCAAGCTGGAGTTCGACAGCAAAGGGGTCGAGATGATTCGCACCGTGCGCAATGTCGGTTACCTGTTCACGCCCGGGGTGACCTGTCAGTGACGGGCTGGATTTCAGGCTGGCGCCTGCGCTCACGCAACACCATCGCACGCTGGATTGCCTTGACCACCATTGTCGCGATGCTTACGGCGCTGGCATTCAATGCGCTGTTTACTCAGTTGGCGGGTGTTTGGGCTTACCCGCCGCTGAGTGAAATCGGGCTGCTGGAAAAGATTTCCCTGACGACCAAGCTGATCGAAGCTTCGCCGGCGCCACAGCGCCAACGTCTGGCTGCGGCAGCCACTGACAGCGCCCTGAGCATCAGTTGGCATGCCAGCCGTGCCGGCCTGGATTTGCCGCAGGTGGCCGAAGCGGCCAGTCGCACGGCCACGCCGCTGGCGCAGCGACTGTTCAATAGCCCAGAGCGACGCCTCGAAGCCTATCAGCCTGATGACTGGCCACAGCACAACGGGCATTACGCCCTGCTGGTGCAACTGGAGGATGGCTCATGGCTTATGTTCAGCATCGCATCGCGCAGCTGGGGCCTGGGCCAATGGCAGCGAAACCTGATTTTGATCCTGCTGGTGTTGTTGTCCACGGTGCTTGTGGCGCTGATCGCCACTCGCCATCTGGCCAGGCCTTTACAGCAATTTGCCGAGGGCGCCCGGCGTTTTGGTGTCGATTTTCGTGCTCCGCCCATTGAGCCGGTTGGCCCTCGGGAGATCCGACAGGCCATTCTTGCGTTCAACGCCATGCAGGCGCAGTTGCAACACTTCATAAAAGACCGTACCCAGATGCTCGCGGCCATTTCCCATGACTTGCGCACCCCGCTGACACGCATGCGACTGCGCGGTGAGTTTATTGACGACCCGGACCAACAACAGCGTCTGTTTCGCGATGTAGACGAGATGCAGGCCATGATCAACTCCAGCCTGGAGTTCTTTCGCGACGATGCCCGGCTGGAGCAGGCCACGCAATTTGACCTGGCAGGGTTGTTGCAAACCCTGATTGATGACTACCGCGACCAGTCCATTGACATTGCCTTCAACGGTCCTGAGCACCTGGTGTATTTGGGGCGGCCGCTTGGCCTGAAACGGGTGATGACCAACCTGCTGGATAACGCTATCAAGTACGCAGGCGAGCCGGCCATCGAGCTGAGTCGGGACGATGAGCAGGTCACTGTTTTCGTTCTTGACCGGGGGCCGGGCATTCCTGTCCAAAGTCATGAGCAGGTGTTTGTGCCTTTTTATCGGCTTGAAGAATCGCGCAACAAAAGCACCGGCGGGGTGGGGCTCGGACTGTCGGCAGCCAGAGCGATTGTGCTGGAACACGGCGGTTCGCTAACCCTGAGCAACCGCACGGGTGGCGGGTTGGCGGTGAGGGTTGTGTTGCCGGTGCTCAAGGGGGCAGGGTGAATGATCTTCTGCAGAGAGTGCCGGGCAGCCCCGGCACTCTCAGCCTCTTGGCCCCTCAGACCGCAGCGACGGCTTGCGCCGCATTTTCGGGTGTCGCCACATCATGCAAGGAAATCCGCGAGGTCTCCGGCAATGCCAGGCCGCCAGCCAGGGCGAGCAGTGCAACGGCCATCAGATAAAACGCGGGCGACATATTGCTGCCGGTGGTGCTGATCAGCCATGTCGCCACCAGCGGTGCGGTGCCGCCAAAAAGGGTGTACGCCATGTTGTAGGTGATGGCCGAAGCGGTATAGCGAGTGCGGGTCGGAAACGTCTCCGAGAGCAAAGCTGCGGTCACCACGCCACACAACACCGCGCCAATTGCCAGCAGCATGACACCGACGATGGACGCTGCGAACCCGCCCGAGCTGGCCATCAGGAACGACGGATACACCGCGACCATCAGTAGAACGCACGCGGTCACCACGGTCGCCCGCCGCCCGACCCGGTCCGAATACAGCCCGGCCAGAGGGCAGATGGCGGCGGCGAAGAGCAGGGCGATCAGCGACACCAGCAAAGCGGTTGCCCGGCTCAAGCCGCCCGCGACCTGCAAGTAGGTCGCGAAGTAAGTGGTGAACATGTAGAAGGACAGTGCCGTCAGCGACACAAAGGCTCCCAGGCAGCAGATCGCCGCGCCATGGTTGCGCAAGGTGTCCTTGAGTGGGGAGTGGGCGATCGCATGCTCCTCCTTCACGGCCTGGAAGGCCGGGGTTTCATCCAGCTTCCAGCGCAAATAAAGCCCTACCAGGCCCAGTGGCGCAGCAATCAGGAACGGCAGGCGCCAGCCCCAACTGCCCATGCTTTCAGCGGATAACGAAGCCTCAAGGGCGTAGGCCACTACGGCCGCAGCGGCAAAAGCGGAAAATGTCGAAACCGGCACAAAGCTGCCGTACCAGGCTCTTTTATCGCTGGGGGCGTGCTCCATCAAATAGGCACAGGCCCCGGCGTATTCACCGCCTGCAGAAAAGCCTTGGGCGCAACGAATCAGGGTG
Organism: Pseudomonas sp. CCC4.1; assembly: GCF_035019225.1. Taxonomy (NCBI): domain Bacteria; kingdom Pseudomonadati; phylum Pseudomonadota; class Gammaproteobacteria; order Pseudomonadales; family Pseudomonadaceae; genus Pseudomonas; species Pseudomonas sp. CCC4.1. Next base: position 36,483 of record NZ_JASJWL010000007.1, read on the forward strand.
AGCAGGATCGGCGCCATAACCCCGATTGCAGCATAAGTGGGCAATATACCGATCAAGGTAGTGGCCCCGGCCATCAGCAAAATGGTCATGGCAAGGGTACGCTTGCGGCCTATCCTGTCCCCCAGCATGCCGAAAAAAATCCCGCCAAGGGGGCGAAAGGCAAAGGCCACCGCAAACACAGCAAAGGTCTTGAGCAATGCGGCACTGGCATCGCCACTGGGGAAAAACTGCTGAGCGATGGTGGTGGCCAGAAAACCGTAGACGGCGAAGTCGAACCATTCGACGAAATTACCGATGGCGGCGGCGACAATCACTTTTCTCAGCGTTTCAGGGCTGACCTGCTCTATGGATACGCTTGTCATGCTGCACCTCGACCTGTCCTCAGTAAGGAATGATTATCGAGGCAGCGGCTGAAACGATTCGCTCCAAAAGTGTCATCGGCATAGTCAGTACCGACTTCTCAGAGGTCAAGCACGGGGGCTACAGGCTACCGGGCGAACTTTTTGGCCCCGGCAACGCACAGGATCACCGCCGCTGTAACACCAAACATGCCCATGCTTACAGTCTCGTGCAGCAAGGTGGCAGCCAGTGCCAGGCCAAAAAATGGTTGCAGCAGCTGCAACTGCCCAACGGCGGCAATCCCGCCCTGGGCCAGCCCCCGGTACCAGAATACAAAGCCTATCAGCATGCTGAAGATCGAGATGTAAGCCAGGCCGAGCCAGGCAGGTGCGCTAATACCTTGGAACGAAGCGGGGGCCCACAACCATGCCAGCGGAGCCATCAATGGCAGTGACAGCACCAGTGCCCATGAAATGACCTGCCAGCCGCCCAGCGTACGCGACAACCTGGCCCCTTCGGCATAGCCAAGACCACAGATCAGTACTGCCAGGAGCATCAGGATGTCACCCTCGGGCGCTGCGCTCAGACCCTGCGCAAGGGCATAGGCCACGACGCACGCGCTGCCCAGGATCGAGAACAGCCAGAATGCTGGCCGCGGCCTTTCACCCCCGCGCACCACGGCGAAGGCTGCGGTAGACAGCGGCAGCAGGCCCAGAAAGACAATGGTATGGGCCGAAGTCACATGCTGCAAAGCCAGCGCGGTCAGCAGCGGAAACCCCACCACAACCCCGGTTGCCACCAGCAGCAGGGGCACCAGCTGGCTGAACTGCGGCCGTCGTGCCTTGAGTAGCCCGAGCATGGCCAGGGCAAGCACACCGGCGATGGTGGCACGGGCCAGGGTCAGAAATACCGGGTCAAGTTCCAGCACGGCCACCTTGGTCGCAGGCAATGAAGCGCTGAAAATGACCACGCCGATAAACCCGTTTATCCAGCCGCTCAGGTTTTTTTCAGTGGTGGGGGTTTGCAAGTTGGAAGTACGTTCCATCGAGTCTCACGCTCAAGGCCAATCGCGGGATTGCATACAGTCCATCCTATGGCTGATGATTAATGACAATCAAAAAATTGTCATGGATACAAAGCCCGATGCCCCGTTCCCGCTACAAGCTGCTGGTAGACGCGTTTGCCGACGATATCCGCTCAGGCCGTTTGCCGCCGGGCACGCGTTTGCCTACCCATCGCCAGCTCGCAGCCAGCGAAGGGCTGGCGCTGGTCACGGCCAGTCGCGTGTATGCCGAGCTTGAGGCCATGGGGCTGGTCAGTGGCGAAACCGGGCGTGGCACTTTTGTCCGGGAAACCTCGCTACCACCAGGCCACGGTATAGACCAGCCCGACGTGATAGCGGGGATGCTGGATCTCAATTACAACTATCCCTCCTTGCCGGGCCAGGCCGAACTGTTGCGTACTGCGCTGCGGCAGTTGGCGTTGTCTGGCGATCTGGAATCGTTGTTGCGCTACCAGCCCCATGGCGGGCGCCTGCATGAGCGCGCCTCGGTCGCGAGGCACCTGGCCAGGAGCGGGTTGAATGTGCCCGCCGAACAGGTGTTGATCGTCAACGGCGCACAACACGGGTTGAGCGTGGTGCTGATGGCACTGCTCCAGCCTGGTGACGTGATCGCGGTGGACGCCTTGACCTACCCAGGTTTCAAGGCACTGGCGCTGGCCCTGCACCTTGAATTGCTGCCCATCCCGAGCACGGAAAGCGGGCCGGATCTGGATGCCCTCGCCAGGCTGTGTCGCCGTCGCTCTGTGCGTGCTGTCTACAGCATGCCGACGTTGCACAATCCGTTGGGGTGGGTGATGAGCCTGGAGCAGCGCCAACACTTGGTCGCGATCGCCCGGGCACATGATCTGCATATCATCGAAGATGCGGCCTACGCTTTTCTGGTCGATAACCCGCCGACGTCTTTGGCTGACTTGGCGCCGGAAAGAACCGTTTACGTGTCTGGGTTTTCCAAAAGTGTCGCAGCGGGTTTACGCGTGGGCTTTATCGTCGCGCCCGCAGAAAAGGTCAGTGTCCTTGAGCGGATAATCCGAGTGACTGCCTGGAATGCTCCCGGTGTGATGACCGCTATCACCAGTGCTTGGCTCGACGATGGCACCGTGACCCGGCTCGAGTCGCAAAAGCGCAAAGACGCACAGGCAAGGCAGCTCATTGCTGATGAGCAGTTGGCGGGGTTGCACAGGATCCGCCATCCTTCGTCCTACTTTGTCTGGTTGCCTCTGTCAGAGGACGCCCGGGCGGACCAGGTTGTTGCGGCGTTGGCGCGTGAGCAGGTCTCGGTGTCGACCGCGCAGCCCTTTGCAACTTCGGCCCATGTGCCCCATGCGATAAGGCTGGCGCTGGGCTCGGTGGGCATGACGGCCCTGCGTGAGGGCCTGGCGAAAGTGAAGTGGGTGGTTCAGGCCCATGCTTAGGGAGGGGCGCACTCAGGCCATGGGCGGCAACCGGCGTTTGACCGGGCTTTTTTTGATGATCGACGTATTGGTTTCGGCGTAAGCATTGAGGCCATCAAGCAGGCTGTCCAATTGCTCGATTGAACGCACATGCAGACGGGCAATAAAACAGTCATCGCCCGTCACCTTGTCGCACTCGGTGAACTGGGGGATGTTCTGGATCTGGCGCTCCACTTCCTGCAACTGCCCCGGTAGCGGTCGAATGCGGATGATGGCCTGGAGTTGATAGCCAAAGGCTTTGGGATCGACTTCCACGGTGTAACCCTTGATCACTTCGCGCTCTTCGAGCTTGCGAATGCGCTCGGCGACGCTGGGTGACGACAGGCCGCTGAGGCTGGCCAGTGTTTTCAGGGAGCTGCGTGAGTCTTGCATCAGTGCGCTGATCAACAGCTGATCTATCTCGTCGCTCATCTTTGCTCCTTAGGCCAAATTGGCAGAATGCCTTAACACTAAAGGCAAAAATGACGAATTGCCTTTTCTGGATTATGGCGCTGCATGAATCGCGATTGCCATACTGTTTCCTACTTTGAGGGAGGCAAATATGGACAAAACCACGCAACGCGGTTCGCTGGAAATGGTCGCAGCCATGCTTATCTCCGGCACCATTGGCTGGCTTGTCCTGCTAAGCGGGCAAGCAGTGCTGGATGTGGTGTTCTGGCGCTGTGTGTTTGGCGCGGTGACGTTGCTGCTGATCTGTGCGCGGATGGGTTTTTTACGCCGCGGTCTGCTGAACCGCACTACCTTTGCGATGGTTGTTTTGAGCGGCGTGGCCATCGTTGCCAACTGGGTGTTGTTGTTCGCGTCCTACTCCAGGGCCTCAATCGCCATTGGTACGGCGGTCTACAACGTTCAGCCATTTATCCTGCTCGGTCTGGCAGCGTTGTTCCTGGGTGAAAGAATAACCCTGCACAAACTGGCCTGGCTGGTGGTGTCGTTTGTGGGCATGTTGGCGATCGTCAGCGCCCACCACGGGCAAGGGGAGAGCGGCAGTGAGTACTTGCTGGGGATTGCCCTGGCGCTGAGTGCGGCCTTGATGTACGCCGTGGCCGTGCTGATCATCAAACGCCTGCGCGGGATCCCCCCGCACCTGATCGCGCTGATCCAGGTCAGCACCGGCGCACTGCTGCTGGCACCCCTGGCCAACGTCACTGAGCTGCCTGCTGGCGCACAGGCGTGGGGCGCCTTACTGACGCTTGGCGTAGTCCATACCGGCTTGATGTATGTACTGCTCTACGGAGCAATCCAGAAACTGCCCACGGCATTGATCGGAGCACTGAGCTTTATCTACCCCATTGCCGCGATATTTGTGGACTGGTTTGCCTTTGGCCATCGCCTGGAACCGCTGCAATGGGTGGGCGTGGCGGCGATTTTAATCGCGGCAGCCGGGATTCAGCTGGGGTGGCGGGTGGGAGGGCGGCGGGTAGTGAGTGGAGGATAATGGCTGTTTAAATGCACTTGGTCACGGTGAGCGTTCATGGCCAAGTGCATTGATGGGCCTGGCTTAAATCCCCGACCGACTCATCGGGCTGATCATGCGCACGCCCAGACTCAGTGCCTGGGTTACCAGCGCTCTCATATCGGCGGTGTTTTCGTTGTTGACGCACTGCGCCAGTCTTTCGCCCAGGGTCGGCGCAGTGTCGGTGCCTTCCGGGTAAGCGCGCAGGATCAGCAGCCCGCTGTTGGTCAGAACCACTTCGTAAAAGGCTACGCCCGACATGCCGTCGAAGTGGATGTAGCCAATATCCGCCAGCCATTTGACCGTGGCCAGGAACAGGTTCTCTTCTTTTTCCAGCGCCTCGCGGTTGCTGTCCGCCAGGCCTTTGTAGTCGATAAAGCGCTCGGCAGTCAGGGTGATGGGCAAGGGGAAGTTACGGTACAGGTGGCCCAGGATCAAACCGGCATAGCAGTCGAACAATTCGATATTGTTGGACGGCAAGGTGTTGATCGAGTGAACGTTTTTTTCTGTGAGGTGACCGGCTAATCCTTTGAACATGCGAACCTCTGTCAGCTGTGTCTGTATGGCGTGACTGAATAAGCGTACCCATTGGTATAGCACAGTCATGCCCGGGGAACCTGACCTGTGGCAATTGTTACAAGGTAAGACGTATCGCCTGGAAAACCCCTAAAAAATCAGATGCATAACTGGCTATTTAAAATCAGCCTGCTATTACTGTGGGGCGCGATAACCTGCGTACGGCCCGTTTGGGCGAGGCCATTTCATATCAGGAGGATAGATGTCAAAACCCGCATGGATGCGTAACACCCTGGTGGCTGCGGCCTTGTTGAGTGTGTTGGCAGCGCCTGTTGTCTCAGCGCAGGATCGCACCCTGCAACTGGCCATTGGTGATGAGCCGACCGAAGGCTTTGATCCAATGCTGGGCTGGAGCCACGGCAGTTATCTGCTGTTGCACAGCCCTTTGCTCAAGCAAAACGAAGATTTGTCCTGGAGCGGTTTTCTCCTCAGCGATTATCAGGCCAGCGCGGATGGCAAGACCTGGACCCTCAAGCTCAAGCCCGACCTCAAGTTCTCCGACGGTTCGCCACTGACCGCCAAGGACGTGGCTTACACCTACAACAATGCGGCGGCCAGTGGTGGCAAGGTCGATATGGGCAACTTCCTCAAGGCCGAGGCGGTTGATCCGCTCACGGTGCGTATTGAGCTCAAGGCGCCGCAAAGCACGTTCGTCAATGTGCTCGGTTCGCTGGGGATTGTCTCGGCAGACCAATACGACGCCAAAACCTACGCGCAAAAGCCGATTGGCGCCGGGCCTTATCGGTTGGTCAGCTACCAGCCGGGTCAGCAGTTGATCGTTGAGGCCAACCCGTACTACGCAGGGCAGAAGAACGATTTCAACAAACTGGTGTTTGTGTTCCTGGATGAAGACAGCGCTTTCGCTGCCGCCCAAAGCAAGCAGCTGGGTATTGTGCGCATCGCCCCTGCGCTGGCCGTGACGCCTGCCGCGGGCATGAAACTGTGGGTTCGCCCCAGTGTGGAAAACCGTGGCATCGTGATGCCAACCCTCGCGTCCGGTAAAAAAGATGCCCAGGGCTACCCGATTGGCAATGATGTGACGGCTGATGTGGCCATCCGCAAAGCCATCAACTACGCCATCAATCGCCAACTGCTTGCCGATCAGATTCTCGAAGGCCACGCGATCCCGGCCTACACCGGCGTGCAGGGTTTACCGTGGGATAACCCGGATGCGCTGTTCAAGGATGGCGATACCGACAAAGCCCGGCAGATACTGGAAGACGCAGGCTGGATTGAAAACGCCCATGGCATCCGTGAAAAAAACGGCCTGCCGGCCAAAATCACCCTGTGGTACGCCAGTGGCGATGCCACTCGCCGGGATCTGGCCCAGGCCGTGCGCTCAATGCTCAAGCCCGTGGGCATCGACGTAGACCTGAAGTCCGGCAGTTGGGAAACCGTTGAGCGCAACATGCACGCCAACCCGACCCTGTTTGGCTGGGGCAGCCTCGACCCGATGGAGCTTTACCATCACTACAGCAGCAAGGCGGCAGGCGTGGAATACTACAACCCCGGTTATTACCAGAACCCGGTTGTCGATCAGCATCTGCAGCAAGCCCTCGATGCGCCGACCTGGCAGCAGGCGGTGCCGTTCTGGCAGCAAGTGGAGTGGGACGGCAAAACCGGCGTCGGCGTTAAAGGAGATGCCGCCTGGGCCTGGTTGCTCAATGTTCAGCACACTTACCTCACCGATGAGTGCATCGATCTGGGTAAGGGCGCCCCGGAAATCCACGGTTCCTGGTCGCTGCTCAACAGCGTTGATCACTGGAAGTGGACCTGCCGGTGATCCGCGGCCTATCGCTGTTTGTGCTGCGTTTGCTGGGCCTGCTGCTGGTAACGGCAGCGGGCACCTTTGCCTTGCTCAGTTTTTCTCCGGTAGACCCGATCCGGGCCTATATAGGTAACGATCTGTTGCACGTACCGCCCGAGCAATATCCATTGATTGCGGCGCGCTGGGGGCTCGATCTGCCGTTATGGGAGCGCTTTTTGCGCTGGTTCGGGCAAATGCTGCAAGGCGATTTCGGCTATTCAATGCTCTATAACGCGCCGGTCTCGCAGGTGATTGGAGAGCGTTTTGCCACCTCCTTTGCACTGCTGTTTTCGGCCTGGCTGTTTTCCGGCATCGTCGGCCTGGCCATGGGGCTGACGGCCGGGCGTTATTTGAACCGTTGGCCTGACCGCCTTATTTCGACGCTGTCCTATGTGCTGGCATCCATGCCGACGTTCTGGATTGGCCTGCTGTTGCTGTCACTGTTTGCCGTGACGCTCAACTGGGCGCCGATCTGCTGCGCCTGGACCCCCGGCAGCAATGCCGAAACCGCAACCTGGGGCGACAAGTTGCGACACTTGATCCTGCCCATGCTGGCCCTGGGTGTACTGGGCGTGGGCAATATCGCCCTGCATACCCGCTCGCGGGTGGCTGAAGTGATGAACAGCGAATTTATTCGTTTCGCCCATGCCCAGGGCGACAAAGGCTGGCCGCTGATCAACTTTCATATCCTGCGCCATGCCATCACCCCGGCCTTGTGCCTGCAATTTGCCTCGGTGGGGGAGTTGATCGGCGGTTCACTGCTGGCTGAAAAAGTGTTCGCTTATCCAGGCCTGGGGCAGGCCACGATCGATGCCGGATTACGCGGCGATATTCCATTGTTGATGGGGATCGTGATGTTCTGTGCGGTGCTGGTATTCACCGGCAACAGCATTGCCAACGCGCTGTTACTGCGCCTTAACCGCGGGGCGGCGCGCCAGGTATGACCTACAACCCCAATCGCGCCTTGCTAAGGCTCTGCCTCTCGTTGCTGATGCTGCTGGGGTTGATCGCCTACGGTATCTCAATCATCAATATTGATGTCTCCATGGATCTGCTGGCACGGCGCCTGCCACCGTCTGCCGAGTACTGGTTTGGCACTGACAGCCTGGGCCGTGATCTGTGGCTGCGGTGTTTTCAGGGGATGACCACCAGCCTGCAGATCGGCCTGACTGCAGCGTTCAGCAGCGGCTTTCTGGCGATGCTGGCGGCCAGTTTGTGTGCGCTGAACAAAACCCTGGATTACCTGATTCGCGGGCTGATCGACAGCATGCTGGCGTTGCCGCATTTGTTGCTGCTGGTATTGATTTGCTTCACCTTGGGCGGTGGCAAGCAGGGGGTCATCCTGGCCGTGGCGTTGACCCACTGGCCACGCCTGGCCCTGATCCTGCGCGGCGAGATCCTGCGTATCCGCGAGACCGATTTTGTGATGCTCTCCCATCGCCTGGGCAACAGCAGCTTCTATCGCTGGCGTCATCACTTGTTGCCGTTGCTGATGCCGCAGTGGATCGTCGGTACCCTGTTGATGTTCCCCCACGCAGTTCTGCATTCGGCGGCGTTGAGTTTCCTGGGCTTCGGCCTGGCGCCCCATGATCCGTCATTGGGCCTGTTGCTGGCTGATGCGCTAAGGTACTTGAGCAGTGGTGCCTGGTGGCTGGCGTTTTTTCCGGGTTTGATTCTGGTGGGCCTGGTACTGGTTTTTGACCAGTTTGCACGGGCATTGCAGCAGCTCTGGATAAGGATTACCTGATGCTGAAATTCGACCGGTTTGCGATCGACGTTGCGCACTATCATTGGTTGGGCCATAAAACCTGGCATCCGCTGCTGAGCAATATCTCCCTTGAAGTACGCCCCGGAGAATTGACGGCGCTGGTGGGCTCCAGCGGCGAAGGCAAAAGCCTGCTGCTGCAAAGTGCCTTGGGCTTGCTCCCGGAAAACATGCGTTGTCGCGGCGAAATAGTGCTCGACGGGCAGGTGCTGGGGGAGGCCGGCAAGGTCAATCAGCGGGGCAAAGCCCTGTGCTATGTACCCCAGGGTGTCAACGCCCTGAACCCGCTGATCAAGGTCGGGCCGCAATTGCAGCGTGCTGCGCACTTGAGCGGGGTCAGGCTGGGGCTTGGCGATGTGGCCGAGCAGCTCACGCACTACAACCTCAAGCCAGAACTGGTGGACGAATTCCCGCGCATGTTGTCAGGGGGCATGGCCAAGCGCGTTCTGGCCAGTTGCGCGGCCTTGACTCCTGCGCGTTATATCCTCGCGGACGAGATCACCTCATGGCTGGATGACGAACATGCCTGCCAACTGTTGACCCATCTCAAGGGCTTTTGCCTGCAAGGTCGGGGGATTTTGTGGGTGACCCATGATCTGGCCCTGGCGGCGCGCTTTGCCGACAGGATCGCTGTGTTTCATCAGGGCGAGCTGCACGAAACCCTGAGTGCCCTGGAACTGCGCGAAAACGGCGGCAGCCCCTGGTTGCAGTCGTTGTGGGCAGCCTTGCCGGAACAACAGTTTTTTGCCCGGCGGGTGCCGGAATATGCTTGAGGTCCAGCAATTAAGCATTGTCCAGGATGGCCGGCAGCTCTGGGACTGTGTGTCGTTTCAGGTGCGGCCGGGGGAGCGTCAGGGCATCTCGGCGCCCAGCGGTTATGGCAAAACCACCCTGGGCCGGGTGCTGGCGCAATGGCAGTCAGCAACCTCGGGCAGCATCACAGTGGATGGCAAAGCGCTTGCGAAAAAGGGCTATTGCCCGGTGCAGCTGGTGCCGCAGCATCCTGAACAGACCTTCAACCCTTATCGCACAACGGGCGAGAGCCTGCGTGATGCCTGGTCGCCAGATGCCGCCTGGCTGGCACGCCTGGCGGTGAATCCCGGGTGGTTGGCCCGTCGCCCGGACGAATTGTCTGGCGGAGAATTGGCGCGTATCGCTTTGCTCAGGGCGCTGGATCCGCGCACCCGCTACCTGATTGCCGATGAAGTGACGGCGCAACTGGATGCGCATGTACAGGCGCAGGTGTGGCAAGTCTTGCTCGAAGAGACCAGGCGTCGGGAGCTGGGGATGATTGTGTTCAGTCACAACAAGGCGTTGCTGCAGAAGGTATGTTCGAGTATCTGGCTGCCGTAGCCTCGCACGGCTCGTCAACTGCTACGGAGCGGGCCATGCAGTTCGCAGTATTCAACCCATTCCATGCCGGCCATTTGCGCCACTTCGCGATGCACTTCAAGGCGCTGGGCCTCGAATTCTTGCGGGCTGGCGCTGGTCAATTGCAGGGTCAGCTCCCAGGCGAAAAATCCCAGACGCTCAGCCTCGGCCTCAAAGGCTTCGTTCAAGCGTTCCTGGCGATATTCCTTTATCGATTGGCCGATAGCGCGGGCGGCCAATGGGTTCAATGTCTCAAGCGCCACGACCAGTTCAGGGTGGTCACTGAGAAAGCGATCAAGTGCTTTTTGATGCCGGGTGCCGGGTTCGGTCACAACTGATTTCCTCGTAAACAGGCAGGGTGTGCTTGCCAGTGATGATGAACACCACATCGATACCGAGCAGAGTAATGGCCGCCAGATAGTCGGCGCGGGGCAAGGTGATATCGCGCTCATAGTAGCTTTGTGCATGGCGCCCTATACCCCCCGCATTCGCCAGTTGTGCCTGTGTCAGTTTCAGGCGCAAACGCTCATGTTTGAGTCGCTCACCGTATGTGTTCATAAACATCGCCTATGTCAGGCATTGAGGGTTTGAGAAAATAGTAGGCCAAATGAAGAAATTGGGAAAGATTGGCGGTGAATAACGACCCGTTTTTGTAAGCACAAGCAGGAGGGCAAAAGGCACTCCTGCCTGGCCGTGTCGCTTACAACGTCGGTTTTTTCTCTGTTTCCGGCAGGAACCAGTTCAACAGCAGGGCACAGATACCGCCTGTAGCCACACCTGACTCCAGTACGTTACGCAGAGCTGCAGGCATATGCGCCAGGAACTCAGGCACTTGCGATACGCCCAGGCCCAGCGCCAGGGACACGGCAATGATCAGCAGGGCGCGGCGGTCCAGGGTAATGCTGGCCAGAATATTGATACCCGAAGCGGCAACGGCGCCGAACATCACCATGGCCGCACCGCCCAGTACCGGCTCAGGCACTGCCTGAATCGCACCGGCAACGCTGGGGAACAGGCCCAGCAGGATCAGCATGCCGGCAATCCACACACCGATATGGCGGCTGGCGATACCGGTGAGCTGGATAACACCGTTGTTCTGGGCAAACACCGAACTCGGGAAGGTGTTGAAGATACCCGCCAGAAACGAGTTGGCGCCGTTGACCAGCACCCCGCCCTTGATGCGCTGCATCCACACCGGGCCTTCGACCGGCTGGCGCGATACTTTGCTGGTGGCTGTGACGTCACCGATGGCTTCCAGCGACGTGACCAGGTAGATCACCAGCATGGGAATAAACAGCGCCCAGGAAAACCCCAGGCCGAAATGCAAGGGCATTGGCACCTGGAACAGCTCGGCCTGGTGCATGCCGGTGAAGTCCAGGCGGCCCAGGTAGCCTGCCAGGGCGTAGCCCACGGCCAGGGCGATAACAATGGCGCAACTGCGCATCCACACCAGCGGGATGCGGTTAAGGATCACGATAATGGCCAGCACCACACCCGACAGCATCAGGTTTTCGCCGTTGGCGAAGGTACCGTTGCCCATGGCCGTGAAGCCGCCGCCCATGCTGATCAGGCCGACCTTGATCAGGGTCAGGCCGATCATCAGCACCACGATGCCGGTGACCAGCGGGGTGATCATGCGTTTTACAAAAGGCAGGATGCGCGAGATACCCATTTCGACAAACGAGCCGGCAATCACCACGCCAAAGATCGCCGCCATCACGCCTTCAACCGGCGTGCCTTGCTTGACCATCAGTGCGCCGCCGGCAATCAGCGGGCCGACAAAGTTGAAACTGGTGCCCTGGACGATCAGCAGTCCGGCGCCAAAGGGGCCAAAGCGTTTGCACTGAACAAAGGTAGCGATACCGGAGATCACCAGCGACATGGAGACAATCAGGTTGGTATCACGGCTGGACACACCCAGGGCCTGGCAGATCAGCAGGCCGGGGGTGACGATCGGCACAATAATGGCCAGCAGGTGCTGCAGGGCGGCCAGAAAGGCGATCCACGGCTTGGGACGGTCTTCAAGACCTAAGACCAGCTCGCTGGTTTGGGACTCGGCTTCGAGCGGGGTTTTAAGAGAGGTCATGGCGAGCGCCCTGGAAAAAAGAGCGCGATTCTACTGGTGTTGAGCCATTACGCCCAGTGTTGGATTGCGCAGGGCCTGACTTGCTGTGGGAGCGGGCTTGCTCGCGATAGCAGCCACTCGGTCTATCAGATAAACCGCGTCGCCTGCATCGCGAGCAAGCCCGCTCCCACAGTAAGGGGGGGATTACAGGTGCAACGCATGCCCCAGCGCACGCAACGCGGCTTCCTGGACCGCTTCGCCCAGGGTCGGGTGCGCGTGGATGGTGCCGGCGATGTCTTCCAGGCAGGCGCCCATTTCCAATGACTGGGCAAAGGCCGTCGACAACTCCGAAACACCGACCCCCACGGCTTGCCAACCGACAATCAGGTGATTGTCACGTCGCGCCACAACCCGCACAAAGCCGGTTTTGGCTTCCAGGGTCATGGCCCGGCCATTGGCAGAGAACGGAAAGCTGGCGCTGATGCAGTCCAGACCGGCCTCTTGCGCCTCAACCGGGGTTTTGCCCACCACGACGATTTCGGGATCGGTAAAACACACCGCGGCAATCGCCGCAGGGCTGAACTCGCGCTGTTTGCCGGCAATGATTTCAGCAACCATCTCACCCTGGGCCATGGCCCGGTGGGCCAGCATCGGCTCGCCGGTCAGGTCACCAATCGCCCAGACATTGCGCATGCTGGTGTGGCAACGGTTGTCGACGCGAATCGCCGGGCCGTTCATGGTCAGTGCCAGCGCTTCAAGGTTGAAGCCTTGTGTACGCGGCCGACGACCCACCGCCACCAGCACCTGATCGGTTTCCAGGGTCTGGCTCTGGCCCATGCGGTCACGCATCGACAGGGTTTTGCTGCTGGCCTGGAAACCTTCGACGCTGTGCTCCAGATACAGGGTAATCCCCAGTGCCTTGAGGGATTCTGCCACGGGCAAGGTCAGGTCCTTGTCGTAAGTTGGCAGGATACGGTCACGGGCTTCAACCACCGTGACTTCGGCCCCCAGCTTGCGGTAGGCGATCCCCAGTTCCAGGCCGATATAGCCAGCGCCAACCACGGTCAGGCGTCGGGGAATGGTGGTGGGCTGCAGGGCTTCGGTGGACGAAATGATCGCCCCGCCAATGGGCAGGATCGGCAGGTCGACCGTTTGCGAGCCGGTGGCCAGCAACAGATGTTCGCATTCGATGCGCTGGCCGCCGACTTCAACCGCCTTGCCGTCGAGGATTTTGGCCCAGCCGTGAATGACCTTGACGTTGTTCTTTTTCAGCAGAGCGCCGACGCCGCTGGTCAGGCGATCAACAATGGTGTTTTTCCATTGCACGCTCTGGCCGATGTCCAGGGTCGGGGCCTGGGTCTTGATCCCCAGCGGTGAAGTACCGGTGCTGTAGCGCTGGGTGGCATGGAACTGTTCGGCAACGTGGATCAGGGCCTTGGACGGGATGCAGCCGACGTTCAGGCAGGTACCGCCCAGCGACTGGCCTTCGATCAGGACCGTCGGAATGCCCAGCTGGCCGGCGCGGATCGCTGCCACATAGCCGCCGGGGCCGCCGCCGATAATCAGCAGCGTGGTGTGTTGGGTTGGCTGCATGTTCACTCCACAAACAGGGTGGCAGGTTGTTCGAGCAAGCCACGCATGGCCTGGATAAATTGCGCCGCGTCCATGCCGTCGACCACACGATGGTCAAAGGAGCTGGAGAGGTTCATCATTTTGCGCACCACGATCTGGCCTTTGACCACCACCGGGCGCTCGACGATGCGGTTGACGCCAATGATCGCCACTTCGGGCAGGTTGACCACCGGTGTGCTGACAATCCCGCCCAAGGCTCCCAGGCTGGTCAGGGTGATGGTCGAGCCGGTGAGTTCCTCGCGGGTAGCCTTGCCGGTGCGTACGGCGTTGGCCAGGCGGGCGATTTCATCGGCGGCGCCCCACAGGTTGAGGGTCTCGGCATGGCGCACCACAGGCACCATCAAACCACCGTCGCTTTGCGCGGCGACGCCAATATGGGCGGCGCCAAAGCGAGTGATGATTTGCGCTTCGTCGTCGTAGCGCACGTTGATCTGCGGGAAGTCGCGCAAGGCCACGACCATGGCCCGCAGCAGAAACGGCAACAGGGTCAGTTTGCCGCGGCTGTCCCCCCATTTTTGGTTGAGCTGGGCACGCAGTTCTTCCAGGGCGGTGACGTCCACTTCCTCGACATAGCTGAAGTGTGCGGCACGGCGCTTGGCGTCCTGCATGCGTTGGGCGATCTTGCGGCGCAGGCCGATCACCGGGATCTGTTGCTCGTCGTTGCGCAGGGCGTAACCGCTGGCCGGTGCCACGCTGGTTGCGGTGTCGCGGGCCAGGTATGCATCCAGGTCGTCATGCAGGACACGGCCCGCCGGGCCGCTGCCAACCACAAAGCGCAACTCGATACCGCTATCCCAGGCGCGCTTGCGCACGGCCGGGGAGGCCAGCGGGCGCTCGTTGGCTTCACGGGCCACAGGCGCCGATCGTTGTGCCGGTGCCGCCTTGATCGGTGGGGCGGCCACCACGGCCACTTCTACGCGAGCTTGAGGGGCGGCTTTTACTGCGGCGACCACAGGTTCCGCTGCAGGGCCAGCTTGCGCACTTTCACGCAGGTTGCCGGCGCCTTCGACTTCGATGCGGATCAGTTCGCTGCCCACGGCCATGACTTCGCCAGGCTGGCCACCCAGGGCCAGGACCCTGCCGGCCACGGGGGAGGGGATGTCTACCGTGGCCTTGTCGGTCATCACATCGGCGACCACCTGGTCTTCGCTGACCATGTCACCGACTTTGACAAACCATTCCACCAGTTCTACTTGCGCAATGCCTTCGCCAATGTCCGGCATCTTGATAACGTGCGTACCCATTCAGACCTCCATAACCCGTTGTAGTGCAGCACCCACTCGCGCCGGGCCGGGGAAATAGGCCCACTCCTGGGCATGGGGATAGGGGGTATCCCAGCCGGTTACGCGCTCGATCGGCGCTTCCAGGTAGTGGAAGCAGTGCTCTTGAACCAGTGCGATCAGCTCGGCGCCAAACCCGCAGGTACGGGTGGCTTCGTGAACAACAACGCAACGGCGGGTCTTTTTTACAGAGGTGACAATGGCGTCCAGGTCCAGCGGCCAGAGGCTGCGCAAGTCGATTACTTCAGCGTCGATGCCGGTTTCTTCGGCGGCGGCCTGGGCCACATAAACGGTGGTGCCGTAGGTCAGGATGGTGACTTCAGTACCGGGCCGCACAATGGCGGCGCAGTCCAGCGGGACGGTGTAGTAACCGTCGGGCACGGCGCTGGCCGGGTGCTTCATCCAGGGGGTTACCGGACGGTCGTGGTGGCCGTCGAACGGGCCGTTGTACAGGCGTTTTGGCTCGAGGAAGATCACCGGGTCATCGTTCTCGATGGCGGCAATCAGCAGGCCCTTGGCGTCGTAGGGGTTGGATGGCATCACGGTACGCAGGCCGCAGACCTGGGTAAACATGGCCTCGGGGCTCTGGCTGTGGGTCTGGCCACCGTAAATCCCGCCGCCGCAGGGCATGCGGATGGTCATTGGCGCGATAAACTCGCCGGCAGAACGGTAACGCAGGCGCGCCGCTTCAGAAACAATCTGGTCGGACGCCGGGTAGAAATAGTCGGCAAACTGGATTTCGGCCACCGGGCGCAGGCCATAGGCGCCCATGCCCACGGCGGTACCGACGATGCCACTTTCCGAGATCGGTGCGTCGAACACCCGCGAACTGCCGTACTTGGCCTGCAGGCCTTCGGTGCAGCGGAACACACCGCCGAAGTAGCCCACGTCCTGGCCAAACACCACCACGTTATCGTCGCGCTCGAGCATCACATCCATGGCCGAGCGCAGGGCCTGGATCATCGTCATGGTGCTGGTACTCACGGCGTTCTCCATCTGAATTTTATTGTTGTCGTTCATCTGGTTATAACCCCAATTCCTGGCGTTGCCGGCGCAAATGCTCGGGCATTTCCTTGTACACGTCTTCGAACATGCTCGCGGCACTGGGTATCTGCCCGCCTGCCAGGGTGCCGAAACGCTCGGCTTCCTTTTGCGCGCCAATGATTTCCGCTTCCAGCTCGGCACTGACGGCTGCGTGCTCTTCTTCCGACCAGTTGCCGGTGGCAATCAGGTGCTGCTTGAGGCGAAGAATCGGATCGCCCAGCGGGAAGTGGCTCCAGTCATCGGCCGGACGATACTTGGATGGGTCGTCGGAGGTGGAGTGCGGGCCAGCACGATAAGTGACCCATTCGATCAGGGTCGGCCCCAGGTTGCGGCGCGCGCGCTCTGCGGCCCAGGCCGAGGCGGCGTAAACGGCGATAAAGTCGTTGCCGTCGACCCGCAGCGAAGCAATACCGCAGCCCACGCCGCGTCCGGCAAAGGTGGTGGACTCGCCACCGGCAATGGCCTGGAAGGTCGAAATGGCCCATTGGTTGTTGACCACGTTGAGGATCACCGGGGCGCGGTAAACGTGGGCAAAGGTGAGGGCAGTGTGGAAGTCCGATTCGGCGGTGGCGCCGTCACCGATCCAGGCCGAGGCGATTTTGGTGTCGCCCTTGATGGCCGAGGCCATGCCCCAACCAACCGCCTGTACGAATTGGGTGGCGAGGTTGCCGGAAATACTGAAAAAGCCGTAGTCGCGCACCGAGTACATGATCGGCAATTGCCGACCCTTAAGCGGGTCGCGTTCGTTGGAGAGCAATTGGCAGATCAGGTCGACCAGCGGCACATCACGAGCCATCAGGATGCTTTGCTGGCGGTAGGTGGGGAAGCACATGTCGTCGATGTTCAAGGCCAGGGCCTGGGCGCTGCCGATGGCTTCTTCGCCCAGGCTTTGCATATAGAACGACATTTTTTTCTGACGCTGGGCGACCACCATGCGCGTGTCGAAAATGCGCGTCTTGAGCATGGCGCGCATGCCTTCGCGCAACACTTCGCTCGATACGCCTTCGGCCCACGGGCCAAGGGCCTGGCCCTTGTCGTCGAGAACACGGATCAGGCCTCTGGCCAGGTCTGCGGTGTCGGCAGGTTCTACATCGATCGGGGGTTTGCGCACCAGACCGGCATCGGTCAGGCGCAGGTAGCTGAAGTCGGTCTTGCAGCCTGGGCGGCCGGACGGTTCGGGAACGTGCAGGCGCAGCGGTGCATATTCATTCATGGCTTTCTCTACGCTCGATCTTGTCGTGTTTATAGGCGCGGGAGCTAGGTAGTACTGTCGAAGATCTGTCTGATAAAAACCAAGATCTTGTCCTACAACAATCATATTCCTGACGCCGAAGAATATTTCTCTGTAGTTCATTGTGCTTTGCAGCGTTTAAGGATAAGAATTCTGCATAAACATAAAAAACAGGTGCTTTTGTCTCATGCGCAAGCTAGATCGAACTGATATCGGGATTCTCAATAGCCTTCAGCAGAATGCGCGCATCACCAATGCGGACCTTGCGCGTTCGGTCAACCTGTCGCCGACGCCCTGTTTCAACCGGGTCAAGGCCATGGAAGAGCGCGGCCTGATCCGCGAGCAGGTGACCCTGCTTGACGCCGATATGCTGGGGCTGCATGTCAATGTGTTTATCCATGTGAGCCTGGAAAAACAGGTCGAGGAAGCCCTGCAGCATTTTGAAGCGGCGATATCCGATCGCCATGAAGTCATGGAGTGCTACTTGATGGCCGGCGACCCGGATTACCTGATCCGGGTGCTGGTGCCCAGCATTCAGGCGCTGGAGCGTTTCATGATGGACTTTTTGACCAAGGTGCCCGGGGTGGCCAATATCCGCTCCAGCTTCGCCCTCAAACAGGTGCGCTACAAAACTGCGCTGCCATTGCCTCCCGGCGGGCTGACGCTGGAGGAGTGAATTACACCCGCAAGCGCCAGCGCTCGTTGAAGCGCAGGTCGACCACCGCCAGTGGCTCTACGTCAATCAGGTTGAAGGAGGCAGTGCTCGCTGCCAGGGCGTGCAATATGGCAGCGCGGATCACAAAAGGATGAGTCACCACGGCAAAATGACCCTCTTCGCGAAACTCGTCGAGCCAGGCGCTGACCCGCAGGCACAGGGCCTGTATCGACTCGCCGCCATGGGGCGCGGCATCGGGGTTGCTGATCCAGTTGGCTAGCGCCTGGGGCATGCTTTGTTGCAGGTCTGACAGGCGCTGGCCCTGCCAGTCGCCGATATCGTAATCGCCCAGGGCGGGCACGATTTCAATCTCACCACCCAGTGCCAGGGCGGTTTGCAATGTGCGGGTTTCGGGCGCACAGAGTATGCGTACCGGCTTCTTCAGCCTGGCACTCAATTCGGCGGCCAACAGCAGGCCTTTCGGGTCAGCCGCCTCATCCAGTGCAAAGCGGCCCAGACGCTGGGCTTCTGTGCGGGCATGACAAATAAAGCTGAGGCGGGTGGGCATACCGGAATCCTTGCGGGGGAGACGTTGTGTTTGTGTTGTCTGCGCTCGCCCTTCAAATCAGTTTAGGCGAGTATTATGACCGTGTATTTCACTCTCAAGGTACTGTGCAATGGCTGCTGCTTTTTTGAAGAAAGTTCTTAATACGGCTGCGTTACTGACACTGATGACCGGGGCCGGCGCAGCGTTTGCCCATGCCCATCTGGAGCAGGCGACCCCCGCCGCCGACAGCACGGTGAACAGCGTCAACGAACTGCGCCTGGTGTTCAGTGAAGGCGTGGAGCAGGCGTTTACCCAGGTTGTGATCAGCCATGACCAGGCGCCGGTGCCGGTGAGCAGCATCAAGACCGAACCCGGCAACAAGAAAACCCTGATTGTGACACCGGCACAGCCGTTGCCGGCGGGTACCTATAACGTCAAATGGAACGCCGTGTCTGTCGATACCCACAAAAGTGCCGGCGATTACAGCTTTACGGTGAGCAACTGAGTTGATGCTCAGTGCAATGGTGATCTGCCGGTTTGTGCATTTCAGTGTGGTGTTGCTGATCTTCGGAGCCTGTGCATTCAGGCCTCTTTTGCGCGGGGCATGGCCATCCTTCGACATTGATGGCCAATTGCTTAAGGTCAATCGGGTGCTGGCCTGGGTGGCGCTGGCCAGCGGCCTTGCCTGGTTACTGTTGACCACCCACTCGATGGCAGGAAGCTGGCCTGAAACCCTGGCCCCGGCGACGTTGTGGCTGGTGTTGGGCAGTACCTTTTTCGGCCAGGTGTGGGCTTTTCATCTGCTGTTTTGCGTGCTGTTGTTGCTCGCCTTGTATGCCCGTAGCGGATTTAACCTTATCTGGTTGCTGGGTTTTCTGTTGTTGGGCACGTTGGCTCCGGTGGGTCACGGCGCGATGCTGGATGGCTGGCGTGGGCAATTGCTGATGCTTAACCAGTGGGTGCATCTGGCGTGTGTGGGGGCCTGGATCGGTGGTCTGTTGGGGTTGCAGCTTATCCTTGTGCGGCCTGTCGGTCAGGACGTGGGCGCTGTGTTGCAGCGCTTCAGCAATCTGGGATTTATGTTGGTCGCCGGGATTATTCTTACCGGGCTGATCAATACCCGCGTGCTGACCGGTGCGCTCTGGCCTTCACCTTTGTTTGAAGGCTTCGCCCTGATTCTGTTGATCAAGGTGACCCTGGTGGGGGTGATGTTGCTGCTGGCGCTGTTCAATCTGCTGATGAGTCGTGCGGGCCGCTTCACCCTGTTGCGCAGAAGCGTTGCATTGGAATGGCTGTTTGGCTTGGCGGCAGTCGCCGCCGTGTCATTGCTGGGCACCTTGCCGCCGCTGGTGGTGTAGCGGCTGACGAGGTGCGAGGCTGCATTAAGGGCCACAGGAGTTTAAAAGTGCGGGCCCGCTACGCAGCCCTTCGCAGCTTCGTGCCTCGTAGCGGCTACAAGGCTAGACCAACAAAAACACACCCAGCAACCCGCCGAACACCAACCATTTTTCTACGTAGTAACGCGTGCGATTGCGCTTTTTCAGCTCTTTGCCGCGCAGGCGAATCTTGTATAACCGGGTAAATGCGCGGTTCAGGGCGCCGGTTTTGTCACTGGCATCGTTAGGCGAACTGGCGGATGCCATCACTGTGCGGCTGAACCACTGATTGAAGGCACTGGCCCAGCGATACTGCATCGGACGCTCGACATCGCAGAACAGGATGATGCGATTTTTATCGGTAGTGTTTTCGGCGTAATGGATAAAGGTTTCGTCAAACATCACCGCCTCGCCGTCACGCCAGGCGTAGTTCTGGCCGTCAACGTTGATATAGCAGCCTGGATCATTCGGGGTGTCCAGGCCCAGGTGAAAACGCAGCGATCCGGCGTAGGGGTCGCGGTGACGCACCAGTTTGGAGCCAGGGGGCAATTCGGCAAACATGGCGGCCTTGACCGTACCGATGCTGTTGAGCAGCTCAATGGTGCGCGGGCACAGTTCGACCGCCGAAGGGTGGTTGTCGCCATACCACTTCAGGTAAAAGCGCTTCCAGCCACTTTTGAAAAACGAGTTGAAGCCGACATCGTTGGGTTGCTCGGAACGCTTGATCTCGCCCGCCTGCATCAGGTTTCGCGCTTCTTCACGGATTTCCTGCCAGTGATCCTGCAAGGGTTGCAGTTCCGGGAAATCGGCAGGTTTGAGGTAGGGCTGGCCGGGCACTTTGGAAAACAGATACAAAAAGCAGTTGATCGGAGCCAGGAAGGAGGAGTGATCGGTCAGTTGACGCCCGAGCTTATGGCGAACCTTGCCCCGCAGGTGGACATAGGCGATGGACAAGACGTAGACAGCAATAATGATGAGTTTCAAGAGTATCTTCACAATTCAGGAGAAACGCAGCCCTGCAAACACGCACAAATGGCCCGACCTCTAGAAGAGTTATCGGGCGCTGGAGTTGCATTCCGTGAGCCTGGTTAGGGTTAAAACAGTATTTTGAATATTTTCTAACGTTTCATCATGTTTTTGCAGATGTTTTTTACAGTCTTTAGTCCTGTTGTGGGCAGGCCTATAGTCGTATTTGCATGTAGGGGAATTCTTTTTCGATCAATGAAAACCATTTTCGCCCAATAAACGATCAATTTCGCCAGCGCCCGGCGCTGTGGCAGGCCCCCGACGGGTCACGGCGATTGCCGCTGCTGCATTGGCCCGTTGCGCCGCTTGCGGTGCGGGATGCCCGGCCGCCAATGCGGCAATCAGCACGCCTGTATGAGCATCCCCGGCACCATTGCTGTCGATGCACTGCACCTTGAACCCGGCGATGTGTTGCTGACCGTGGCGGTCACTGATCCAGCAGCCTTGCGGGCCGTCGCGCACAACCGCAAGGCAGTGTGTGGGCAGGCGTGCGCTCAGGGCAGGCAGGGCGTCGGTCAGTGTGGGGGCATGGGTAAAACTCAGCGCTTCGGCAGTGTTGCCGGTCCACAGGTTCAGGCGCGGGAGCAGGGCGTCGAGCAGTTGCGGGTCAATATCGGTCAGTAACGGGCCGGGATCGAAGGTCACCTGGACACTCTGCGCCAGGCCCTGTATCCACTGCAAAAGCGGCCTCGCCTTGCCGACATGGAGCAGGCTGTAACCGCTGACATAGAGATGGTCGTCGGGCTGCACGCTGACGTGCGCGAGGTCGTGGGCAGACAACCCGCCTTCGGCACCAATGCAGGAAATAAAAGTACGCTCGGCGCTGGCTTCGGTGAGTGCGACGCACAGCCCGGTGTCTTTATGCGGGTCTACTGGCAGGGTCATGTGTATGCCCTCGGCGTGCATGGCCTGGCGAGCCATGTCACCGAACTGTCCCTGACCATGACGCCCCAGGTACACACTCTGCAGGCCGTTGCGCTGGGCAGCGGCCATTACGTTGAACCCGCCACCGGCGTGAAAGCTGGCGCTGTGGGCCAGCGCGTCGCCGCCGGAGGCGGGCAGTGTGTCCAGGCTCATGGCCAGATCGATGATCACCTGGCCTGTGTGCAGCAATCTAGGCATGGGCGCTGTCCTGTGCTGGCAGGCGGCGGTCTCTGGCGCCGCCCAGCAGCGCATACAGGCCGCCAGCCACGATGAAAGTCACGACCCAGCCGAGGCCGTTGTGGCCCAGCCAGGAATCGGCGAGCGGGCCGGTAAACCAGTCGGCATCGTTGCTGCCAACCCGGGTAAAGCATAACCCCAGCAGCAGGGCCACGGCCCAGGCACTCAAGGCCCGCCATTCGATGCCGCCGCTGTACCAGTAGGCGCTGCTGGGGCTGACGTTGAGCAAGTCGTTGGCGCTGTAGCAGTGACGGTGCAGCAGGTCGACGACAAAAATCGCTACCCAGGCGGTAATCGGGATGGCAGTGAGTGAAATAAAAGTGATGAAAGGGCCGTAAAAGCTGTCGGCAAATAGCATGAAGTAAATCGAACCACAGAAAATCGCCACGATATCCACGACGACGGCCTGCACCCGCTTGATCCTTACACCCAGGGTTAGGGTGGTGAGACCGGCCGAATAGACGGACAGATGATTGGACAGCAACAGGCCGCCAAAGGCGCTGACCAGGTAGGGAACCGCCATCCAGGAGGGCAGCAGGCTGCGGATTGCTGCAATGGGGTCGGTTGCGGATGCCAGCGCGTGGTTGCCGACCGTCAGCAACCCCCCCAGAGTGATCAGCAGAACCAGTGGAATCCCTGCGCCCCAGGCTGCGCTTGCCACCAGTTGCGCGGCGCTGACGCTGGATTTTTGGTAGCGCGACATGTCAGCCCCGGCGTTGGCCCAACCGATACCGGTGCCCGCGGCCATGATGCCAATCCCGATAATCACGGCGCTGACGGGTGCCGGGCTGGCGCTGAAGACGCCTGGCCAGTCGATGGTGGCGCACAGAAAACCGCCGACCAGCAGGTTGAGCGCGCCGAACACATAAGTTGCCCACTTCTGGATCAGCAGCAGCGTGGCGTGGCCCAGGCCTGAAACCGCAAGGGTCAGCAGGGTGAAGAGGGCGATAAACACCAGGGTGAGCACCGGTGCGCTTTTGGCTTCGGTGGGGGTATTGAACAGGATTGAAGACAAGGCCAGCAGCACAAATGCCGCGGTGGTGGTGTTTACGGTTTCCCAGCCGACACGGGAAATCAGTGAAACCAGCGTAGGACCTATATTGCCCCGTACGCCGAATATAGCTCGCGATAGGGTCAGGCTTGGTGCTCGGCCCCGTCGACCGGCGATGGAGATGACGCCGACCAGGGCGAACGAGCCGCCAGCCCCGATCAAGGCGACGATGACCACCTGCCAGATGGCCAGTTGATGGAAGGCCACCAGCGTGGCGCCCAGTGGCAGGCCGAGGATGCTGATATTGGCAGCAAACCATACCCAGAACAGCTGCCCGGGGTTGCCGTTGCACTCGTTTTCGGGAACCGGCTCGATGCCGCGTGTTTCCAGTTGCCCGGCACTGTGCCCGGGGTCAGGGGAAGTCATGGCGTATGGCTCCTGATGCGCTTGTTATCGTTGTCGCAGGCTGTGTGTGGCGCTGACTTTGTGCCAGGCCCGTCGTGTTGCTGTCCATGGCAGGTTTTTTACGCAAGGCGCAGGGCTGACAGATCGCGTGCCAGAGGCTGCAGATGCAGGTCGTTGACCCTTGTGATCTGTTCGATCAGTGTCGCGGGCCACTGTTGCATTCCTCCACAGGCACCAAGCATGGCGCCGAGGATGGCGGCAATGGTGTCGGTGTCGCCACCGATGCTGGCGGCCATGCACAGGGCATCGAAACGGTTCAGCCCTGCGCTGGCCACGCGTTGGGCAAGGGCAAAGGCGACTACTACGGACTCCTGGGAAGCGACCGAAGTGCCAATCACGTCATAGAGCAGGTCGCCAAAATTGTCGGGGTTGCACTCGCAGCTGGCCTGTCTGGCCCAGCGAATACGCGGGCCGATGCGGCCCCCGGCAACCCAGTGACCCTGGTGTTCGGCGATAAAGGCCATTTCAGTGCCAGCATTGAGGGCGTGCTCAAGTTTTTTACCGTTTATGCCGCTGGAGATGACGGCGGCCACTGCGGCTGCGCTGGCAATCCCCAGGCTGGTGTTATGCGTCACCTGGCACGCCTGAACCACACAATGGATGAAGCGTTCCGGCTGGTTGATATCGCTGGCGATACCTACCGGAGCAATGCGCATGGCCGCGCCGTTGGTGGTGCCGTAGCGGCCCGATTCGGTGGGGCTGTGGCCAGCGAGGATCATCTCGATTGCGCGCTTGGTTGATGGCCCCAGAAGGTCCTGGGAACCCTTGGCCCGCATGCCGGACTCCCAACTGATCAGGCGCCGGGCAAGCTGGTGGGGGTCAATATTGCCTTTGCCTTCAACGAGCAGTTGGCCGACCAGTATTGCCTGCTCGGTATCGTCGGTGATTGAGCCCGCGGGCATATTTGGCGCAATGGGTTGATCGGCCGGGGCATTCTCAAGGGTTGTAATGCACCCGAAGCGGGCCTGGATCTGTCCGCGACTGAACGATTGGGTCGGCATGCCCAGCGCATCACCCAGGGCCAGGCCGTACAGTGCGCCAAGGGCGAGATCCGCCTGCGTCATGTTGGCGTGCCAAATGAGTGGTACATGCGAAAGTGCACAGGATCCAGCCAGCTCTCGACCATTTCCATAAAGCGTCCTTGGCGGTCGTAGGTGGTGCGCAGGGCTTTGAGAAAAACCGTGCCGGCGGGGCGGCCGAGCAATAGTGCGTCTTCTTCATCGAGCGGCTCGGCGCCAATCCATTGGTCGCCACGATCACCGACAAAGCCATAGGCCGCCAGCGTAATGGTGAGCGAGTCGTCAATCAGCCCTATACGTGGCAGACCTTCCAGGCCACCTGTTGCGGGCACGAACGAGCGTTCCAGAGAAATCGCAGTGCCATCATCGCGGCGACGGCGGCGCTCAAGGATCACGAACTGGCTCAAGCCGAAGCGATGCAGGAGGTCCGCACGCTCTATGGCCTCGAGTCGCAGTAGCTCGGTGTGGATACGGGCGCCGGTGTTGGCCAGGGCCTGTGTCCAGCCGTTGTTTTGGTCGAGCGTAATACCGTCGTAGGTGACGATGGCGCCGCCCTCGGTGCGTTTGGCAATGTATTTTCGCTTTTCCAGTTCGGCCAGTGCTGCTCGCAACGTACTGTGGCTGACACGCAGTTCTTGAGCCAATTGGTCTGCTTCCGGCAGCAGGTGACCGTCTGCCAGAAGCCCGCTTTCGATACGGTGGACGAGTTCGTCTACCACCCGTTGTTTTTTATTGAATCGAACCTGTTTGATCATGCCGAAAGTAATAGCTCAGCATTGTCGGTTCGGCAATATTCGCCCTCTGAATCCAGTCGGACAATGATTGGCCGAAAGCGAACGTCGAAGGGCAGGGACAGCACCTTGAACCGCAGTTTTAACCAGGGCTCAAGGCGGGTGCAGGCAGGGGTGATTTCAACTGCAGGCTTTGAGGTTGACCGGGCCGACGAATTCGTTGCCACGGCCCATCACGCAGGCCACCGCCTGATTGCGCTGGCGCTCCCAGGCTTGAACCGGGTAGGTTTTGTTCCAGGCTTCGTAAAGCTGGCGGTCCTGCCTGGACAGACGCAAGTTGTATTGCTTGCTCATGTAAAAGTAGGTGCGCGCGATCATCCCGCGAATGGAGGGGCGGGGCATGACCTTTTTGGATTTGAAATCGACTTGTGTCAGGCACGAACCATATTGGCCTTTTTGCTCGGGCAACCAGCCAAAACTGAAATTGCTGCGGTCCCCATTGACCTCGCCGATGCTGGGTACCAGGTTGTGCAAGTCGGCTTCAGCAACTTTGAACACCGGGTCATTGCGGGTGCAGTTTTTTCGCCCGCCACTTTGCCAGCATTGGCGCTGATGGCCGATCTGCCAGGCGGGAACGATATGTTCCCACTCGATGCGTGCGGCACGGTTGGCATTTTTGCGCGGGATATAACCGCAGGCTTTCAGGTCGACGCGGTTGCCGGTGTATTTGCAACCGCAGTAGAACTCGGTGGACTGCGGCGCGTAGAGCTTCCAGGCAACCTTCTTGGCTTCGCTGAAGGTATTCGGGGCCGCGGCCTGTGCGCTTGCAACGGTGAAAAGACCGAGCAGTACCAGTAAACAAACCCTCATTGACTCAGTCTTCCTCAAGCACGGTCCAGAAAACATTCACGCCGCCATCATCGCGGTGGGCGACAGTGACGTTATCGTTTTCAGAAATTTCTTCCAGCAGGCGTTCCCAGAACTCAGGGTTATCGCCTTCGAGTCGCTCAAGCACCGCCATTTTGTCTTTTTGAGCTTTTGGCGAGCTGATGATTTTTTGTATACGTGTGCCGAAAATTTCATAGGGGCTTGGCGGAGTCGGCTCTTTTGCTGCTTTTTTAGCCATGATGCAATCCTTGGTGTGCTGTATGCGCATACAGTATTTAACTGCGCCACATTTGGCAACTGTTTGGTGCAACTGCCGGTTGTGCCGCAGCTTTTGTCCGACCAATAAAAAGGCCGCCTCCCATAGGGGAGGCGGCCTTGCTTATTCAGCGCGCCAAGGCGTCAAGCAAGCACTCAGTATTCCCAGAAGATGCGCTGCAGCTCTTTGCTGTCCTGGGTCTTGGTCAGGGCGACCATGGCCAGGATGCGGGCTTTCTGCGGGTTCAGGTCATGGGCAACAACCCAGTCGTTTTTGTCGTCAGGCTGTTCTGCGTTACGCAGTACGAAACCGCCGTTGTTTACGTGGGAAGAACGAATGATTTGTACGCCATCCTTACGCAGGGCTTGCAAGGTCGGCACCACGCTGGAGGACACTGAACCGTTGCCGGTACCCGCGTGGATGATGGCTTTGGCACCGGATTGGGCCAGCGCTTTATAGGCGGTGTCGTCCACATTGCCGTAGGAGTAGGCGATGCCAACGTTTGGCAGGCTCTTGATGTTCTTGATGTCGAACTCGGAGTCCATGGTGTGGCGCTTGGCTGGCAAGCGGAACCAGTAGGACTTGCCTTCAACGACCATGCCCAGCGGACCCCACGGGCTTTTGAAGGCTTCGGTCTTGATGTTGATCATTTTGCTGACATCACGGCCCGACTGGATTTCGTCGTTCATGGTGACCAGCACGCCTTTGCCGCGCGCATCTTTGCTGCCGGCAACGGCAACGGCGTTGTACAGGTTCAGCATGCCGTCAGCCGACATGGCGGTGCCCGGACGCATGGAGCCGACCACCACGATGGGCTTGTCGGTTTTTTCGACCAGGTTCAGGAAATAGGCGGTTTCTTCGAGGGTGTCGGTACCGTGGGTGATAACGATGCCATCAACGTCGTTGCTGTCAGCCAGTTCGGCGACCCGGCGGCCCAATTGCAGCAGGTTTTCGTTAGTGATGCTCTCGGATGCTATTTGCATCACTTGCTCGCCACGCACATTGGCCAGTTGGCTTAGCTCGGGGACGCCGGCGATCAATTTGTCGATACCGACTTTAGCGGCCGTGTAAGTGGCGCTGTTGGCAGCGCTGGCACCTGCACCGGCGATAGTGCCGCCAGTGGCGAGGATGATGACGTTGGGCTTGGTGACAGCCTCTTGCGCTTGAGCGGTCGGCAGTGCCAGCAGCAGGGCCAGTGCGCCCGGAACAAAAGTTTTCAAAACAGCATTTTTCATTGTTTTTTCTCTTATTAGTGAGTATGCCGATGACTGCACACTTTGTTCGGCATGTGCCATTTATTGACCATGCATAGAGACTGGAAAGCACTATTTGTGCCACTAAGCGAAGTTTCTCGGGGCGCACACAACGTATTGATTTATGGGTCTTTATTTCCACGATCCGCTTTCTGGAAAAGAAATCGGACGGTTTTCCGAACAGAAGCGTTTTTTTTTGTTCGGAGAGTCGAATATCGATGTGTCTGATCGCGTTTTTTTTCACATTGACAAATAACAGGTGGCTTTCCATAGTGAGGGCCTAGCAAACGTTTGCGCCGTTTTCTTGAGTCTGTATTTCTGGCAGTCAGGCATGACCTGATGCCAGTCACCCAGCTTTTGGCGCTCAGGCGTGTGCGAGCAGGACGTTGCTCACAATAATCATAAGATCGGAGTTGCCCCCATGAAGCTGCCATTTGCTGGACGCCTTCTTGCTGTCGCCATGCTGGCTGCGGCATCCCTTACCCTCCCTGTCGCCAATGCCGATACGCCACAAAAACCCAAAGTCGGCCTGGTCATGAAGTCCTTGGCAAACGAGTTCTTTGTCACCATGCAAAAGGGTGGCGAGGATTATCAAAAGGCCAATGCCGCCAGTTTCGACCTGATTTCCAACGGGATCAAAAATGAAACGGACACTGCGGGCCAGATCGACATCATCAATCAGATGATCATCGCCAAGGTCGATGCGCTGGTGATTGCGCCCGCAGACTCCAAGGCGCTGGTGTCGGCCATCAAAAAGGCCAGTGACCGTGGCATTGTGGTGGTCAATATCGACAACCAGCTCGACCCCCAGGTGCTGAAAAGCAAAGGGCTCGAAGTACCCTTTGTGGGGCCCAACAACAGGCAGGGGGCTCGTGAGGTCGGCGAGTACCTGGCCACCAGGCTCAAGGCCGGTGATGAGGTCGGGATCATCGAGGGTGTATCGACCACGACCAATGCGCAAATGCGCACAGCGGGTTTCACGGATGCGATGAACGCTGCCGGGATGAAGATTGTGCCGGTGCAGTCGGGCAACTGGGAAATCGACGGTGGCAACAAGGTTGCGGCGGGCATGCTCAGCGAGTATCCAAACCTCAAGGCCATCCTGGCGGGCAATGACAGCATGGCGCTGGGCGCGGTGTCGGCTATCCGGGCTGCAGGCAAGGTCGGCAAGGTGCAAGTGGTCGGCTATGACAACATCGATGCGATAAAACCCATGCTCAAGGATGGCCGCGTGCTGGCAACGGCCGATCAGGCTGCCGCCAAACAGGCGGTTTATGGCATCGAAACGGCGCTCAAGCTGGTCAAAAAAGAACCGGTTGAAAACCTCAAGGACGGTGTCATCGATACCCCTGTCGAACTGGTCATCAACAAGTAATCCCACTCGCTGTCGCAGGCACTTGCCCGGTCGGGCAGGTGCCCGGAGAAATGTCATGTCTGCTCCTGATGCCAGCGTGGTCCTCACGGTCAGCGGGATTGGTAAAACCTACACTCAGCAGCCGGTACTGGCTGCTATCGAGCTGTCGTTGCATCGCGGCGAAGTTCTGGCCCTGACGGGTGAGAATGGCGCTGGCAAAAGCACACTATCGAAGATCATGGGTGGCCTGGAGGTGCCGACTCTCGGGCACATGCAATTCAATGGCCAGGCCTATGCCCCGGGCAGTCGTGCGCAGGCCGAGCAATTGGGTGTGCGCATGGTCATGCAGGAACTGAACCTGCTGCCCACGCTGACGGTGGCGGAAAACCTGTTTCTGGACAAATTGCCCGGCCACCTGGGCTGGATCAGCCGCAAGCAGTTGCGCAAAGCGGCCATTGAGGCCATGAGCCAGGTGGGTCTGGAGGCGATTGACCCGGACACCCTGGTCGGGGAGCTGGGCATTGGCCATCAGCAGATGGTCGAGATTGCGCGCAACCTGATCGGCGATTGCCATGTGCTCATCCTCGATGAGCCCACGGCCATGCTCACCGCCCGTGAAGTTGAAATGCTTTTTGTGCAAATCGAACGGCTGCAGGCCCGTGGCGTGGCGATTGTGTATATCTCCCATCGACTTGAAGAGCTGGCACAGGTGGCGCAGCGGATTGCCGTACTGCGCGACGGTTGCCTGGTGTGCGTCGAGCCCATTGCCGATTACAACAGCGAACAACTGGTCAACTTGATGGTGGGCCGCGAGTTGGGTGACCAGCTGGATTTGGGCGAACGTAGCTTGGGTGAAACGGCACTTGAAGTCTGTGGTATCAGCCGCTCGGACAAGGTACGAGATGTATCGTTTAAAGTCAGAAAAGGCGAGATTTTCGGGATTTCCGGACTGATCGGGGCAGGGCGCACCGAACTGCTGCGACTGATCTATGGTGCCGATGTGGCCGACAGCGGCACGGTTGCAGTGGGTACTCCTGTGCAGGTAGTGACCCTCCATTCGCCGGCAGATGCTGTCCGGCAGGGCATCGCACTGATTACCGAGGACCGCAAGGGTGAAGGCTTGCTGCTGACCCAGTCGATCAGTGCCAACATCGGCCTGGGCAATATGGATCGGATTTCAAGCAGTGGCTTGGTCAACCGGGAGCAGGAGGCCGCATTGGCCCGGCGTCAGATAGACGCCATGGGCATCCGCAGCAGCGGCCCGGAACAAGTGGTGTCGCAACTGTCCGGTGGCAACCAGCAGAAGGTCGTCATTGGCCGCTGGCTGGAGCGCGACTGTTCGGTTCTGCTGTTCGATGAGCCTACGCGCGGTATCGATATTGGCGCCAAGTTCGATATTTACCGGCTGCTGGGCGAGCTGACGCGCAAGGGCAAGGCGCTGGTGGTGGTGTCGAGCGATCTTCGCGAGTTGATGCTGATTTGTGACCGCATTGGCGTGCTGTCTGCGGGCCGGCTGATCGATACCTTTGAACGTGACAGCTGGAGTCAGGAACAGTTACTGGCGGCAGCTTTTGCCGGTTATCAAAAACGAGATGCGTTGCTTGCTGAAGCCACGCCAAAGGAAGCCTCATGAACCCTACCCGCGTGCCGTATAAAAGTGCACATAACTACTACGGAATGGGCACCTACCTCGGGTTGGCGGGCGCCTTGCTGGCCATGATCATTCTGTTTTCCAGCCTGAGTGAACATTTTTTCTCCTATGACACGCTCAGCACGCTGGCCAACCAGATCCCCGACTTGATGGTGTTGTCGGTCGGCATGACCTTTGTGCTGATCATCGGCGGCATCGACCTGTCGGTCGGCTCGGTGTTGGCCCTGGCAGCGTCGGCGGTCAGCGTTGCGATTCTGGGCTGGGGCTGGAGTGTATTGCCTGCCGCTTTGCTGGGCATGGGCTGTGCGGCCCTGGCGGGGACCCTTACGGGGTCGATCACGGTGGCCTGGAAAATCCCGTCTTTTATTGTCTCGCTGGGGGTGCTGGAAATGGCCCGGGGCGGGGCCTACCAGCTTACAGGATCGCGCACGGCGTATATCGGCGACGCGTTCGCCTGGCTTGCCAATCCGGTTGCCTTTGGCATCTCGCCCGCGTTCATTATTGCGTTGCTGATTATTGTCATCGCCCAGGCGGTGCTGACGCGCACGGTGTTTGGGCGCTATCTGATTGGCATTGGCACCAACGAAGAAGCCGTTCGCCTGGCCGGTATCAATCCAAAGCCCTACAAGATTTTGGTCTTTAGCCTGATGGGGTTGTTGGCAGGAGTGGCGGCGCTGTTTCAGATATCCCGCCTCGAGGCGGCAGACCCCAATGCCGGTTCGGGCCTTGAACTGCAGGTGATTGCGGCCGTGGTGATCGGTGGCACGAGCTTGATGGGCGGGCGCGGTTCGGTGATCAGTACGTTTTTTGGTGTGCTGATTATTTCAGTATTGGCCGCAGGGCTGGCTCAAATCGGCGCGACGGAACCCACCAAGCGTATTATTACCGGTGCTGTCATTGTGATAGCAGTGGTATTGGACACTTACCGCAGTCAACGCGCACAGCGACGGAATTGAGCAATGGCAACGATTAAAGATGTCGCGGCAATGGCAGGCATTTCGTACACGACGGTTTCTCATGTTTTGAATAAAACCCGCCCTGTCAGTGAACCTGTGCGCTTGAAGGTTGAGCAAGCCATTGCACACCTGGAGTATGTACCCAGCGCGGTAGCACGCTCGCTCAAGGCCAAGACCACAGCGACCATCGGCCTGCTGGTGGCCAATAGCCTGAACCCGTACTTTGCCGAGTTGGCGCGAGGTATCGAGGATTACTGTGAGCGCAACAATTACTGCGTGATCCTGTGCAACTGTGATGATGACCCGGTCAAGCAGCGCAATTACCTGCGGGTGCTGCTGGAAAAGCGTGTGGACGGGCTGGTGGTCGCTTCGTCCACAGGCGACCTGGGGATGGCCAGCGGGTTGGTCGGCGTACGCACGCCGATGGTGATTGTCGATCGCAGCTTTGAGGGGGTTGAGGCTGACCTGGTGTGCATCGACCACGAACTGGGGGCTTATCTGGCTACGCGGCATTTGCTCGATCTGGGGCATCGTGCCATTGCCTGCATTGGCGGGCCCGCCGCCACCCGTGTCGCGCAGTTGCGTATGGCCGGGTATCGGCGTGCGCTGCTGGAGGCGGGTATAACGCCTCAGGGGCAGTGGATGGTCGAGAGTGACTTCAGCAGTGTCGGGGGCTACAACGCGGCGGTCAGCTTGCTGCAGCACAACCCGCCCTCGGCCATTTTTGCCTGCAACGACATGATGGGCATCGGCGTATTGCGAGCGGCGGCCGAGCGCAATATTCGGGTACCCCAGCAGTTGTCGGTGATTGGTTTTGATGATGTACAGATGAGCCGTTATGTCTATCCGTCGCTGACAACTGTCGGGCAGTCGATCCTGCAACTGGGCGAGATCGCTGCCCAGTTATTGTTGCGCCGCATTGCCGTACCCGGGCGGGCGGTGGAGCAGCGGATCGTCAAACCCGACATTGTGCTGCGCGAGTCCACCCGGGCTTATGCGCAAGCACCGTTGAAATCCCCCCCTACAATCACTGGATGAGTGTCGATACATGCAAGCGAATGTTCTGGTTGCAGGCAGTCTGAATATGGATCTGGTCACGCGTACCGAGAGATTGCCGCGCCCGGGGGAAACGGTGTTCGGGCAATCCTTTACCACCGTGCACGGTGGCAAGGGCGCGAACCAGGCGGTAGCAGCGTCGCGCCTGGGGGCCCGGGTGGCAATGCTCGGCTGTGTCGGCGGTGACGCCTATGGCGTGCAGTTGCGCGACGGCTTGCTGGCTGACCGGGTTGATTGTGTGGCAGTGCGCACCGTGCCTGATTGTGCCAGCGGCGTGGCCCTTATCACGGTGGATGCCTGCAGCCAGAACACCATTGTGGTGGTGCCGGGTGCCAATGGCTGCCTGGCCGCGGAAGATATCCGCGCCTTTGATCACGTCTTGCAAGGTGCGCAAGTGCTTGTTTGCCAGCTTGAAGTGCCGATGGAAACAGTCGGATGCGTGCTGGCGCGTGGACGTGAACTGGGCAAAGTGGTGATCCTCAATCCCGCCCCGGTCAGTGCTCCGTTGCCGGGGCACTGGTATGGCGCCATCGACTACCTGATCCCGAATGAGAGCGAGGCCTGGGCGCTTAGCGGTGTGCCGGTTGATTCCCTTGAGTCGGCCGGGCGGGCTGCCCGGCGGTTGGTCGAGCTGGGCGCGGGCAAGGTGATTGTCACCCTGGGCGCGCTGGGGGCCTTGTTTGTCAGTGCCCACCGAGTGATGCACTTTACTGCGCCCAAGGTCGAGGCGGTGGATGCCACGGCGGCGGGCGATACCTTTGTCGGCGGCCTCTCTGCCGCGCTGGCGGCGGGTATGGAAGAGGACGACGCGATACGCTTTGCGCAGGTCGCCGCCGCGTTATCGGTCACTCGGGCGGGGGCTCAGCCTTCGATTCCATTGTTGCGTGATGTTCAGGGCTTTAAAGCACCATGAAAAAAACACCGCTGCTGAATATCGCCTTGTCGCGGCTGGTTGCCTCGCTGGGGCATGGCGACATCGTGGTGATTGCCGATGCCGGTTTGCCGGTGCCCAAGGGCATCGAACTGATTGATCTGGCCCTGACTCAAGGCGTGCCTGATGTTGCCAGCACGTTGCGCGCCCTGCTCAGTGAGATGCAGGTGCAAAGCCATGTGCTCGCCACTGAGTTGTTGCAGGCGCCATGCCCGGCGCTGTCATGTATCGACGAATATGCAGGCAAGGGGGAGTTGGGCTCAAGGAGCCTTCTCACCCATAATGCTTTCAAGGAACTATGCCTGCAGGCAAAGGTGATTGTTCGTACTGGAGAGTGTCGCCCGTACTGCAATATTGCCTTGGTCTCTGGCGTGACTTTTTAGACAAATAACCAGGGAGTTGTGATGCCACGTTTTACCCGGATTTTTCAGCCATTGATCAGGAGTGTCTTGTTCGTGTCCGCCATCACGATGTCGAGTGTTCAAGCCGCAGACAAGATCGATTTGATCATCGACACGGACCCCGGCGCCGATGATGTGGTCGCTCTGCTGCTGGCACTGGCTTCACCGGAGCAGTTACAGGTGCGGGCCATTACCACCGTGGCGGGCAACGTACGGCTCGACAAGACCTCGCGCAATGCCCGGCTGGCCCGGGAGTGGGCAGGGCGCGAAGACGTGCCGGTGTATGCCGGGGCCCCTAAACCCCTGGTGCGTACGCCGATTTACGCCGAGAACATTCACGGCCAGGAAGGCGTCACCGGTGTGCCTGTGCATGAGCCGGCCAAAGGTCTCGAAAAGGCCAATGCGGTCAATTACCTGGTTGATACCTTGCGTGCAGCCAAGCCAGGCAGCGTGACCATTGCCATGCTCGGCCCGCAGACAAACCTGGCCCTGGCCTTGATCCAGGCCCCGGAAATCACGCAGGGAATCAAGGAAGTCGTGGTCATGGGCGGCGCCCATTTCAATGGCGGTAATATCACCCCGGTTGCCGAGTTCAACCTTTATGCCGATCCGCATGCGGCAGACGTGGTGTTGAAGAGCGGGGTGAAACTGACCTATGTACCGCTGGATGTGACACACAAGATCCTTACCAGCGAGGCGCGACTGAAGCAGATCGCTGCACTGGGCAATACGGCCGGCAAACTGGTGGGCGATATTCTCAATGAATATGTGAAAGGCGACATGGTGCACTACGGACTGCCTGGCGGGCCTGTTCACGATGCCAGTGTCATTGCCTACCTGCTCAATCCTGCGCTGTTCTCCGGGCGTGAAGTCAACCTGGTCGTGGATACTCGCGAGGGGCCGACCTTTGGCCAGACTATCCCGGACTGGTACAACACCTTGAACCAGCCCAAAAACGCCTTTTGGGTCGAGAGCGGTGACGCGCAGGGCTTTTTTGACTTGCTTACCGCGCGTCTGGGCCGGCTCAAGTGAAGTGAGGTTGCGCGCCGTCAGGTCAGCCTGACGGGCTCGGCCGGTTTGTACTTTTCGAACACCTGACTGACGAACGCTCGGGCAGCTTCCGTGCCGAGCTCTTTAACCAAAAGGTCGATGCCGATAATGGCCAGCTCTTCAGGGCTGCCAGGGCTGTATGAGCACTGTCCTTGATGCCACTTGGCCTTGATATCTGCATCGATGCTGACTGTTGTCATGGGGTGCTCATGGGAAAGGGGCGTGAAAAGGCGATTTTAGCAAAAAGTCGTCATTTCGCTATGAATAGACCAAAGTAAATATTGGTTTTTGCACCCTCAACAGCCCATGACCCCCGCACTGCGTGCCACACTTGCACTTTTTGGGAGCGGTGCAGGCCATGCAAATTGATCTAAACAACCCTGAGGGCTTTACTCTTGGCGCTGTGCGTCAGTTGCTGGCCTCGGCCAGTGATGATGCCCATACACAGTTGCGCGTGACCAAGACGGGTATCGCTTATATTTCTTCGGGTGTGGTGGGCGGTGTCGATATCGACGGTCTGCTTTTCAGGCTGGAGACCTGGGCGGCAGGTTCTGGCTATGTCGGAAAAGTTGCAGCAAGCGATGAGGTCTGGGTCATGCAGATATTCAATGCCCTCAAGGACAACTGGCCTAATCCGCCGTTCGATTACATTGATGTGTACTGACACCTGAACATATTTGGCAATGATTAGGGGTGCACGGTAAAAGTCGGCTCGGGCACACTTGCCGGTGCTGGCAAATCAGAAGGCGCTGAGAGGCGTCATGCAACCTATGTGCGAAAAAGCTGTCGCAAGGGTTCAGACTATTTATCTTAAGGAGGCTTCATGTCTTGGAAGCTAGTGTCATTGGGTTCGTTGTTGGCGGTCTTGGCACTGTCCGGATGCAGCACCGCAAGTTCGGTCAAGGAGCCTGTCGCCGAGGCGGGGCATAGCCGTTGCGATGCTAAATCAGCAGCATTTGCAGTCGGTCAAAAGGCTTCGGCGCAGCTTCTGGAGCAGGCCCGTATCAAGGCTGGTGCGCAGAACGCGCGTATTTTGATGCCGCATGACGTGATGACGCTTGAGTACCGCTCGGACCGTCTCAATCTCAATGCGGACGACGCTGGCATCATTACCCGGGTTAACTGCGGCTAACCTGGCCTGACATTGCGTCAGGCATAAAAAACCCCGTCACATGGACGGGGTTTTTTTGTTCGCGGGAGATTTACTCCGGACGAACCTGTGCAGCTTGCATACCCTTTTGGCCTTTCTCAGCCACGAAGGAAACGGTCTGGCCTTCTTTCAGGCTTTTGAAACCGTCGCTTTCGATAGCTTTGAAGTGTACGAACAGGTCGTCACCGCCACCTTGAGGAGTGATGAAGCCGAAGCCTTTTTCATCGTTGAACCATTTTACGGTGCCGGTTTGGCGATTAGACATGGTGTATCTCCAAGAAACTTATATTTTCAGTAGTACTGTGCTGCTCAGGCCAACTGGGCACACCGAGGTATCATAGTCGAAATGTGCGCTTTGGGAGCCCCCCTGAGCTACAGATTGCTGCAATGTTAACCCTCGTCTGCTCTTTGAAATGCTCAAGACCCCCGGTTTACGGGGGGTTGAGGGCTAAAGGCTGTTAGAAAAAAAGCAGTCGAGAATCAATATTTTTTACGTGCAAAAGCGTTTTTGACTGTTTTTGCTCTCCTCACGGCTCAATTCGAGCCGTGAGGAGGGTGGTTATTTCTTGGCCCGGCAAGCCTGGATGGCGTCCAGAGCCCGGGTGCGAAGCTCTGCGCTAGGCTGGGTTGTCTTGCTCATCAGCTGTGTGATTTCGGCGCTTGTAAACTTCTCGGACAGCTTGTCCGCACCGCATGCGCAATGCTGTTGGGCCGTTTTTGCGTCAACACTTTGGCTGGCTGCCGCTACGCAGTCCTTCATGTAGTCTTTTTTGGCGCCTGCAGGCCAGTTATCGGCCTGGGCGCTCAGGGGTAGCAGCAGCGCCAGGGGGGCTGCGAAGGCGAGTAAGCGGATCGTGCGCATAAGATGCTCCTTGTAGGCATTAAAACCGAGTGTGTATCACTGAGTATGTGAAAGGTAAGTGGAGCTCAAGTTCACCCTTTTGTAAAAAACCCCGTTTTCTCGCGGATGCGGGGAGGGGTGCGCAACAGGCGTATCCATCTGTGCTAGCATGCCGCCCTGGCTATTTCCTGCATTCGCGTGTTCCTTGAACCGTCATGCAGTGCCATTAACCTTTTTGATTTGAACTCCAGTCACTCTGGTTCGGTTTTAGGTTCGCCGCAAGGCTCCTGCCACTGTGAGGCAGGCATACCACCGAATCGCGTACTGGCTCATCCCAACCCACGTGACCTTTGGTAGGGGTCACCACTAGGAGAGGAGGCGCCATGCCAACTATTACTCTTCCCGACGGCAGTCAACGCTCTTTCGATCATCCAGTTTCTGTAGCCGAGGTTGCCGCTTCAATTGGCGCCGGCCTGGCTAAAGCCACCGTGGCCGGCAAGGTCAACGGCAAGCTGGTGGATGCCTGTGATCTGATTGAAAACGATGCCACCTTGCAAATCATCACGCCCAAGGATGAAGAGGGGCTGGAGATCATTCGTCACTCTTGCGCCCACTTGGTCGGTCATGCGGTGAAGCAGCTGTTCCCGACGGCCAAAATGGTCATCGGGCCGGTCATCGACGAAGGCTTTTACTACGATATCGCCTATGAGCGTCCGTTCACCCCGGATGACATGGCTGCTATCGAACAGCGCATGCAGCAACTGATCGAAAAAGACTACGACGTCATCAAGAAAGTGACGCCGCGTGCCGAAGTGATCGAACTGTTTGCTGCCCGTGGTGAAGACTACAAGCTGCGCCTGATCGAAGACATGCCGGACGAGCAGGCCATGGGCTTGTACTTCCATGAAGAATACGTCGACATGTGCCGCGGTCCTCACGTGCCGAACACGCGTTTCCTCAAATCGTTCAAGCTGACCAAGCTGTCGGGCGCCTACTGGCGTGGCGATGCCAAGAACGAGCAGTTGCAGCGTATCTATGGCACGGCCTGGGCTGACAAAAAGCAGCTGGCGGCCTACGTCCTGCGTATCGAAGAAGCCGAAAAGCGCGATCACCGTAAAATCGGCAAGCGCCTTGGCTTGTTCCACACCCAGGAAGAAGCCCCGGGCATGGTGTTCTGGCACCCGAATGGCTGGACCCTGTACCAGGTACTTGAGCAGTACATGCGCAAAGTACAGCGCGACAATGGCTACCTGGAGATCAAGACTCCTCAGGTCGTTGATCGCAGCCTCTGGGAAAAATCCGGGCACTGGGCCAACTACGCCGAGAACATGTTCACTACCCAGTCGGAAAGCCGCGACTACGCGATCAAGCCGATGAACTGCCCTTGCCATGTGCAAGTGTTCAACCAGGGCCTGAAAAGCTACCGCGAGCTGCCGCTGCGTCTGGCCGAATTCGGTGCCTGTCACCGTAACGAGCCGTCGGGCGCCCTGCACGGCATCATGCGTGTGCGTGGCTTTACCCAGGACGATGCCCACATCTTCTGTACTGAAGAGCAGATGCAGGCCGAGTCGGCTGCCTTTATCAAGCTGACGCTGGATGTCTACGCTGACTTCGGTTTCAAGGACATTGAGCTCAAGCTGTCGACGCGTCCTGAAAAGCGTGTGGGTTCGGATGAGCTGTGGGATCGCGCCGAAAGCGCATTGGCTTCAGCCCTTGATAGCGCTGGCCTGGCGTACGATTTGCAACCGGGCGAAGGTGCCTTCTACGGTCCCAAGATTGAATTTTCTCTGAAAGATTGTCTGGGTCGTGTCTGGCAATGTGGTACCCTGCAGCTCGATTTCAACCTGCCGATCCGTCTTGGCGCAGAATATGTGTCCGAAGACAACAGCCGTAAGCACCCGGTTATGCTGCACCGCGCGATCCTTGGATCGTTCGAACGTTTTGTCGGTATCCTGATCGAACATTACGAAGGCGCATTCCCTGCTTGGCTGGCTCCAACCCAGGCAGTGATCATGAATATCACTGACAAACAGGCAGATTTTGCTGCTGAAGTTGAAAAAACTCTCAATCAGAGCGGATTTCGTGCCAAGTCTGACTTGAGAAATGAAAAGATCGGCTTTAAAATCCGCGAGCATACTTTGCTCAAGGTTCCTTATCTCTTGGTTATCGGAGATCGGGAAGTCGAGATGCAGACTGTCGCTGTGCGTACACGTGAAGGTGCTGACCTGGGCTCGATGCCCGTCGCGCAATTCGCTGAATTCCTCGCACAAGCGGTTTCCCGGCGTGGTCGCCATGATTCGGAGTAATTATTATTAAGCGTGAAATGAGACAAGATAAACGAGCTGCACCGAAAGCCCCGATCAACGAGAATATCTCGGCACGCGAGGTTCGGTTAATTGGGGCTGAAGGCGAGCAGCTTGGGATTGTGTCAATTGAAGACGCGCTTCTTAAAGCTGAAGAGGCCAAACTGGACTTGGTGGAAATTTCCGCTGATGCAGTACCCCCAGTTTGCAAGCTGATGGACTACGGCAAATCTATCTTCGAAAAGAAGAAACAGGTTGCTGCTGCAAAGAAAAACCAGAAACAGATTCAGGTTAAAGAAATCAAGTTTCGTCCAGGGACGGAGGAAGGGGATTACCAGGTAAAACTGCGCAACCTGGTACGTTTCCTGAGTGATGGGGACAGGGCCAAGGTATCGTTACGATTCCGCGGCCGTGAGATGGCCCACCAGGAGCTGGGTATGGAACTGTTGAAGCGGGTTGAAGCTGACCTTGCGGAATACGGTACCGTCGAACAGCATCCTAAGATGGAAGGACGCCAGCTGATCATGGTCATCGCCCCGAAAAAGAAGAAGTAATCAATTGGGCACGGCAGGCCTTCTGATTATGTTTATCAACTGAATGCGGAGTATCCGAACATGCCAAAGATGAAGACTAAAAGTGGTGCTGCTAAGCGGTTTCTGAAAACTGCTAACGGTATCAAGCACAAGCACGCTTTCAAGAGCCACATCCTGACCAAAATGTCGACCAAGCGTAAGCGTCAACTGCGCGGTAGCAGCTTGCTGCATCCGTCTGACGTGGCAAAAGTCGAGCGCATGCTGCGCCTTCGTTAATTTTTGGTTAAGACTAGAGGAAGTAACTCATGGCTCGTGTAAAGCGTGGCGTTGTCGCCCGTAAACGTCACAAAAAAATTCTGAAACTGGCTAAAGGCTACTACGGCGCACGCTCACGCGTATTCCGTGTTGCCAAGC
The DNA here is from genome assembly GCF_035019225.1 of Pseudomonas sp. CCC4.1. Classification (NCBI taxonomy): domain Bacteria; kingdom Pseudomonadati; phylum Pseudomonadota; class Gammaproteobacteria; order Pseudomonadales; family Pseudomonadaceae; genus Pseudomonas; species Pseudomonas sp. CCC4.1. Next base: position 76,571 of record NZ_JASJWL010000007.1, read on the forward strand.
AAGCGGTAATCAAGGCAGGCCAATACGCCTACCGTGACCGTCGTCAGAAAAAACGTCAGTTCCGCGCTCTGTGGATCGCTCGTATCAACGCTGGTGCTCGTATCAACGGTCTGTCTTACAGCCGTTTCATCGCCGGCCTGAAAAAAGCTTCCATCGAGATCGACCGTAAGGTTCTGTCTGATCTGGCAGTGAACGAAAAAGCGGCGTTTGCTGCGATTGTCGAGAAAGCTAAAGCCACTCTGGCTTAAGTACCCCCGACAGTCACTTGGGCTTGCCTGTGTAAGCCCGGGTGCTAAACGTCATAAATAGGGGAAGAGCCTTCAAGCTCTTCCCCTATTTTGTATCTGGAGTCTGTACATGGAAAACCTGGATGCGCTGGTCTCTCAAGCACTAGAGGCTGTGCAAAGCGCTGAAGATATCAATGCCCTGGAGCAAATCCGGGTTCAATACCTTGGCAAAAAGGGTGAATTGACTCAGGTGATGAAGACCCTGGGCAATTTGCCAGCAGAAGAGCGTCCGCAAGTCGGTGCCCTCATCAACGTTGCCAAGGAGCGTGTCACAGAGGTTCTCAATGCGCGCAAGGCGTTGTTTGAAGAGGCCGAACTGGCCGCCAAACTGTCTGCCGAGTCCATTGACGTGACCCTGCCTGGCCGTGGCCAGACCTCTGGCGGTCTGCATCCGGTGACCCGGACTCTGGAACGTATCGAACAGTTCTTTACCCATATTGGCTACGGCATCGCCGAAGGCCCTGAGGTTGAAGACGACTATCACAACTTCGAAGCGCTCAACATCCCGGGCCATCACCCGGCCCGGTCGATGCATGACACCTTCTATTTCAATGCCAACATGTTGTTGCGCACCCATACCTCGCCGGTACAGGTCCGCACCATGGAATCCAAGCAGCCGCCGATCCGCATTGTCTGCCCGGGCCGTGTGTACCGTAGCGACTCGGATATCACCCATTCGCCGATGTTTCACCAGGTCGAAGGCCTGCTGATCGATCGCGATATCAACTTCGCTGACCTGAAAGGGACCATCGAAGAGTTCCTGCGGGTGTTCTTCGAAAAAGAACTGGCCGTGCGTTTCCGTCCGTCCTACTTCCCGTTCACCGAGCCTTCCGCTGAAGTGGATATGGAATGCGTGATGTGCAGCGGTAAAGGCTGTCGTGTCTGCAAGCAGACTGGCTGGCTGGAAGTCATGGGCTGCGGCATGGTTCATCCGAACGTGCTGCGCATGTCCGGGATCGACCCGGAAGAGTTCTCGGGCTTTGCCTTCGGCATGGGCGTTGAGCGTCTGGCCATGCTGCGTTACGGCGTGAACGACTTGCGTCTGTTCTTCGACAACGACTTGCGGTTCCTCGCGCAATTTCGCTAGTCGTAACGAATTCTTAGGAGAGCAGGATGAAATTCAGTGAACAATGGCTGCGTGGTTGGGTAAACCCGCAGGTAGGTCGCGACGAGCTGGTTGCTCGTCTGTCGATGGCCGGTCTTGAGGTCGACAGCGTTACGCCGGCCGCCGGTGTATTCAGTGGCGTGGTTGTGGGCGAGGTGCTGAGCACCGAGCAACACCCTGATGCTGACAAGCTTCGTGTTTGCCAGGTCAGCAATGGTGCCGAGACTTTTCAGGTAGTGTGTGGTGCGCCCAACGTGCGCCCTGGCTTGAAAATCCCGTTCGCCATGATCGGTGCCGAACTGCCGGGTGACTTCAAAATCAAAAAGGCCAAGCTGCGTGGCGTTGAGTCCAACGGCATGCTGTGCTCGCAAGCAGAACTGCAAGTGGGCGAGGGCAATGACGGCCTGATGGAGTTGCCGGCCGATGCACCGGTGGGCGAGGACATCCGCGTCTATCTGGGTCTTGAAGACGCCAGCATTGAAGTCGACCTTACGCCGAACCGTGGCGACTGCCTGTCGCTGGCAGGTCTGGCGCGTGAAGTGGGCGCTCTGTATAACGCCCAGGTGACTCGCCCGGTGGTTGCGCCAGTTGCTGCGGTACACGAGGAAGTGCGTCCGGTTGAAGTGCTGGCACCTGCTGCTTGCCCGCGCTACCTGGGCCGTGTGATCCGCAATGTTGACCTGTCCCGGCCAACGCCGCTGTGGATGGTTGAGCGCCTGCGTCGCGCTGACGTGCGCAGCATCGATGCCGCTGTCGACATTACCAACTATGTCATGCTGGAACTGGGTCAGCCGTTGCACGCGTTCGACCTTGCCGAGATCAATGGCGGCATTCGTGTACGCATGGCTGAAGAAGGCGAGAAGCTGGTACTGCTCGACGGCCAGGAAGTCACCTTGCGCAGCGACACGCTGGTGATTGCAGACCATACCCGCGCTTTGGCCATTGCCGGCGTAATGGGTGGCGAGCACAGCGGTGTGACCGACAAGACCCGCGACATATTCCTTGAAAGCGCTTTCTTTGATCAGATCGCTGTCGCTGGCAAGGCCCGCTCCTACGGCCTGCACACCGATGCTTCGCACCGCTACGAGCGTGGCGTGGACTGGCAACTGGCCCGTGAAGCCATGGAGCGCGCCACTGGCCTGCTGCTGGAAATCACTGGCGGCGAAGCTGGCCCGATCGTTGAAACCGTCAGCGAGCAGTATCTGCCGTCGATTGCACCGATCACCTTGCGTGCAGCGCGTATCAGCCAGATGCTCGGCATGGAAATGGACGCGGCGGAAGTTGAGCGTCTGCTCAGCGCCCTGGGCCTGACCATCACCGCTGAAGGGGCAGGGCAATGGCGCGTAGAAGTGCCAAGCCATCGCTTCGATATCAGCCTGGAAGTTGACCTGATCGAAGAACTGGCGCGCCTGTACGGCTACAACCGCCTGCCGGTCCGTTACCCGCAGGCCCGTCTGGCACCGCAAGCCAAAGCAGAGGCGCGTAGCGACCTGCCGGAGTTGCGTCGTTTGCTGGTCGCTCGTGGTTATCAGGAAGCAATCACCTACAGCTTTATCGACCCGAAACAGTTCGAACTGTTTAGCCCGGGTGTTGAACCGCTGTTGCTGGCCAACCCGATTTCCAACGACATGGCTGCCATGCGTGCCTCGTTGTGGCCCGGCCTGGTCAAGTCGTTGCAGCACAACCTGAACCGTCAGCAAGATCGCGTTCGCCTGTTTGAAAGCGGCCTGCGTTTTGTTGGCCAGCTTGAGGGTCTGAAACAAGAGCCGATGCTGGCGGGTGTTGTTTGCGGCAGTCGTCTGCCTGAAGGCTGGGCTCAAGGTCGTGATGTTGTCGACTTCTTCGACGTCAAGGCTGATGTAGAAGCGGTGCTGGGTTTTGCCGGTGCCCTGGACGCGTTTACCTTCGTGCCGGGCAAACATCCTGCTCTGCATCCGGGCCAGACTGCACGTATCGAGCGTGACGGTCGCGAAGTTGGCTATGTCGGTGCCATCCACCCTGAGCTTTCAAAAAACCTTGGTCTTGACCGTCCAGTGTTTGTTTTTGAACTGGTTCTGGCAGAAGTGGCGGCAGGTAAAATGCCGAAATTCCATGAGTTATCGCGCTTTCCTGAAGTGCGTCGTGACCTGGCGTTGTTGGCCGATCGTGACGTTGCAGCCAGTGCTGTGCTGGATGTAATTCGTGAAAATGCAGGCGAATGGCTGACAGACCTAAGGTTATTTGATGTTTACCAGGGTAAAGGCATTGATCCGCATAGAAAAAGCCTTGCAGTTGGCTTGACCTGGCAGCATCCATCGCGCACTCTTAATGACGATGAGGTGAACGCCGCAACGCAAAATATCCTCACCTCGCTTGAACAAAGGTTGAACGCCACGCTAAGGAAGTGACGTATGGGGGCTCTGACAAAAGCTGAGATGGCGGAACGTCTTTACGAAGAGTTGGGCCTGAATAAACGCGAGGCCAAAGAATTGGTCGAGCTGTTTTTTGAAGAAATCAGGCACGCTCTTGAAGACAACGAGCAGGTCAAACTGTCAGGTTTTGGCAATTTTGATCTGCGTGACAAGCGACAGCGGCCTGGCCGCAATCCGAAAACGGGAGAAGAAATCCCGATCACGGCTCGCCGTGTAGTCACTTTTCGTCCAGGGCAGAAGTTGAAGGCCCGAGTAGAGGCTTATGCTGGAACCAAGTCATAACGACGAGCTCCCGCCGATCCCAGGCAAACGCTACTTCGCCATAGGCGAAGTCAGCGAGCTGTGCGGTGTAAAGCCGCATGTGCTGCGCTACTGGGAGCAAGAATTCCCTCAGCTCAACCCCGTAAAACGTCGCGGAAACCGCCGGTATTATCAGCGCCAAGATGTGCTGATGATCCGGCAGATTCGTGCGCTGCTTTATGACCAGGGTTTCACCATTGGAGGTGCGCGCTTGCGGCTTTCCGGTGATGAAGCCAAAGATGACACCACGCAATACAAGCAGCTGATCCGCCAAACGATCTCCGAATTGGAGGATGTCTTGCTGGTACTGAAGAAATAACCGAGGCATTTAAAATACTTTCGTATTTCAAAAGCTTAAGGTATATTTCTCAACGTTCTAGCAAGTTGTAACGCCTAGTCGGGGCGTAGCGCAGTCCGGTAGCGCACTAGCATGGGGTGCTAGGGGTCGAGTGTTCGAATCACTCCGTCCCGACCATATTATTCAATGACTTAGCCACCTTTTGGGTGGCTTTTTCATTTCTACCCTAGTGACTTTTCGAGTGACCTTGGGTTTTCCTGTTATCCCTGCCTCCTCTTCAGGATCGTCAGCGCTGGTGCGCGTGAGTCGGTTACTGATACCTTGTTTGCAGCCTCAATTAGTTGGTCCAGCTCTGCCGCTGAGTAATGACTGGTGATGCTGCCGTTCTTATGGCCGAGCAAAGCTTTGCGATCCTCCTCAGTCACGCCTGCTGCACGCAGCCTTCTGCCAAAGGTGTGCTTCAGGTCGTGAATGCGGATCCGGGCGAAACCATCATGTGCCGGCCGCAAATACTTCTCCTGCCATTTTTTCGCCGCCCTGACCCTGGCCTTCTTCCAGGCTGAGTCATTCATGCGGTGAACCATTGTTTCGTCCCCGTCGCCGTCTGGCTTGCCGAAAGGGAAGACGTACAGCTTGTGCTGGCCTCGCTGCTTCTCAATGACCGACTTGGCCACTGTGTTGAGAATCACCAGGCGCTCGTCCCGGTTCTTCACGCCAGACCTTGCGCTTCGCCCGCCGAACCCGGCCGGAATCAAAAACACCATGGTATCCAGCTCCGGTACCGCTATCTCCCAATCCCATTGAAGTTTGCAAACCTCCTGCTCCCGACACCCCGTATTGACCTTGAACATGGCCATGGTCTGGAGGTGTGCCGGCAGCTCAGCGAACAAGATCGATTGTTCTTCCCAAGAAAGCGGGTAGGGCTTGCGGCAGTTCGTCTTCTCATCCAGTAGCGAGATCATCGGTACCACATCTATCCACGCCCGACGTTCATCATCTCTCCACTTTCTGGCACATAGATTCAAAACCCGGATCACTCGCTGAAGGGCGATGTTCACTGTCCGATTAGTTACTGGCTTGCCCATTGCCGGATTCAGCTTCGAGCTGATGTAGGGAGCCAAGGCGTCATCATCGACGTGTGTGATTGGCATATCCCCAATGAACGGATCCAGCTGTGCCATGTACGTTGCCGAAATATGGATCGATGCCTGATCCTTCACCTCAAGCAGGAAGCGAGTTGCCGCTTCCCGCCAAGTCCTCACCTTTCTGATCCCGTACACCTTCTCCTTTCGGCGCTGTTCCAAGAGATAGATCAGGTACTGCTCCGCTTCGGCGCGGTCACGAGTGCCAGTGCTCTCTTGAATTCGTTCACCTCGGTACTTCTTGTCGATCTTCCAGATGCCGCTCGGCATTTGCTGGAGCCCGGTGATTGCTTTTTGTGCCATTGCGTATCTCCTTTGGATCCGCCCTGGCGCTCGCTGCGGGGCCGATTGTTGTCCTGATTGGCTGCTTTTTCAATCGCCATGGCCTGGATGTAAGCGTCGGCCCACGCGTCAAGTTCCAGTCGGTCGAAGCCGACACCCTGTTTTCCGATTGGGAATTCCCGAACATGAGGCCGGACTGTTTTGTTGAATTCGTCCCGGCACATGCCGAGATAGCCGTATGCCACTCCAGCGCGAATAAAGCGCGGGAGGATGGGTGCGACTTGAGCTGCGCTTCGATTGGCCATAACTTTTTCCATACCGTTCGTGGCGGCAGAAGTTGGGGAGGGTGGTTTTAGGCTGTCTGGAACATCCAGCACCGCACGGTTTTCGCTTTGTTGGCGGCGTCGACATCCCATGCCGAGCAAACATTTCTGTTCGTCTCTATGAACTTGGGGCACTTGCTTGTTTTGAGGTGGCGCTTCAGTTCTGTGAGATCCGGCACTTTTTGGCGCTTCTCTGCGGCTTCCTTGGCAAAGTCATTGAGGTTCACAGCAATCAGGCCGTCATTACGGGAGTGGTTGAGTCCGCCTGCTGCGCTGTTCAAGTACTCGTACAGTTCCCAAAACTCGACGACGATCGGATGGTCAGCGTTGATTGCCAGCTGACGTTCCTTGGCCATGCTCTGGATCTCGGTATGGGCCGCGTCTACCTGGTGCTTTTTCAACGGGATAACGTGAACCAGGGCATCTATCAAAGCGTGTAACTGAGCATGGTTTTTTGCGATCCGGACGGTGCGGATCTCCGGCAGAGCCAGCAGCTTTTGTTCGTAGACCGGCACTTGTTCACGGACGGTCTGCATCACGATGTTTTCTTTCATCGTTGCTTTGATCAGGAACCCGCTCACGCGGTCGACCGGCATGCGCTCCAGCTTTTCCACCAACAATTTGGTCTGTGGTGTCTGCCCGTCCTTTGTCATGGCGATATGTACCAGTCGCTGCAGGATGGGTTCGGAGGCATTCACAGCATGGTTCTGGCCGATGACTACAGCTCCACGGAATGGGGGTTCACGGGTATCGTTTCCGTTGTTCTTTACGCCAGTAGAGCGAACGCTCCGGCCGTTGTACGCGGTCTTGAGTTCGTCCCAGTCGTATTGCTTGGTCTGGCTGCCGTCGGTTTTTTCTCGCTCCGACTCGATGAGTACCACCGGCAGGTTGCCGACCTGGGCGAAGTTCCGCGCCCGAGCGACCGGGGTGCCTTTGGTGGGGTCAAAGCCCTCATAGTCGATACGGCCGCACATTTTCCACAGGAACTCGATCAGCGTGGACTTACCTGCGCCGGGCTCACCGATGATTTCCATGAAGGGGTAGCTTTTTTGGTGCTGGCGGATCTGTTCAGCAAACAGTGACCCGAACCAGAATGCGAGTGCGACCAGACCTTTGGCGCCGAAGCACTCCCAGATGATGTCCAGCCATTCTGTGTCGAACTTTTCCAAGTCTGTGTTCAGATTGAGAATGACCGACTGGCTCAGGGTCTTGATGCTCAGTCGATCCATATCGAAGAAGTCTTCTTCGTTCAGTTTGAACATCTTGCCGTCGCGTACCGCCACGTCGCCGTAGATGTACGCGCCGTGCTCACGGGTGTAGCCGGTGAAGTCGATGGTCTGTACGGTTTTGAGGGCGTCAGTTTGCTCCTCGATGAAGGCATCGAGCTGCTGGGTGGTACCGGTGAACATCCCGCCCGGGGCAATTCCAAGCAGACGCTTTTTGAACTCAGCGGACGAGGAGATCTGCGAACTGGTGAAGGTGTTCTTGATCGGTGCCGCGTCGTGAGCAAACGTGATCCGGAAGTAGTACCAGGACTCGTCGGTGAGTTTGTTTTCCTGGTAGTACAGAGCCTTCGGGTTACAGGTGGCGATGCGCTGCAGCGCGCCGCACTGCTGCATGGCCTTGGAACGCATCTGTTTGTTGTTCAGCTGCTGGTCATCGTGGTGGTCGCTGTCCTCGAGCTCCTGGATCGCCTTGTTGTACTTCTCCAGGTCGAGCTTGAACCAGTACAGACGATTGCCGAACTCCAAGTGGAATTCGCTGCGGCGCTTCCAGTCGAACATCACCAGGGCCTTCTCGGTAGCGTTCTCAGCGATCAGCAGGGCGCCATGATGTCGTGCAGCGATGATGTCTTTGTCGACCTGAGCATCACGCTTTTCGCCTTCGTCCAGGAATTGCCAACGCTGGTGCAGATCGTTCCAGTCGACCTTTCTGTTATCCCGCTGGGGGATCTGGGCTGCTTCGCAGGTGAAGCCCAGTTCACGGGCCATACGGACCCAACGTTTGGTGTAAGCGTGTGCACCTGGTTCATTATCGAGCGCCCAAACCAGCTTTGGCAGGTTGCCTGCGCGAGCTGCCACCAAGGCTTGCAGAGAGTCGGCCGGGAAGGCGTTTGATGACATTGCCGACACGGCGGCAATGTTGTGGTGAACTAGGGCAAGCGCGTCGAAGATCCCCTCGACAATCCAGATCTCCTTCGCCTCGAGTACGTCGACACACGGCGGACACCACCACACTCCTTTGTAGGACTCCCCCGGTTTGAAGCGGGCCTTCATCTTACCGAAGCGCGCAGGTCGATCGATCAGGCGTTCCCAATATCCCCCTTTCTCCAGGGTGAAGCGTACCGTCGCACTGCCAGCATCGTGCTGGGCCGAGTAGTACGTATCCTGTGTAAACCAACCTCCAATCAGTGAAATATCGAAGCCGCGGGCAAACTCAAGATATGCACGCGCAGTCGCTGTGGGGGCGTTCTCAGTGGCGGGAACTCGCTTGCTCCAATCTTCAAAGAGGTCGTCGTAGATCTCTTTTACGTGCACCGTGTGGCCGCACTTTTCCTGACGACCACAGATGAGCTGCCACGGACTATCGAATCGGGTGTATAGCTCTTTTTTGTTGCACTTGGGACAAGTCCCACCTCGCATGTAGTTGGTGGGGGCACGGTGTTTAAGTCCGAATTCGGACTCTATGCGCTGCAGGACGTCGTGACGGAGATCGTCTCTCATGATTGCTTCACTGCTTTAAGGCTGAGGGATAGGGCGGCCAGCAGGCTTATCTGGGCTGCCATCACCGGGAATTTTTCGAGGATCCGCTCGTGTCGTACTATCTCTGGGACGTAGCGATATTCGTCTGCGTACCAGTGTTCATTCAGGCTCATCAGGTACTGCGCACGCACGGCAGCCCGTAGCGCTCTTGCCTGGTCAGGCGGCATTTGGGTGGTGACAATCACGGCGCTTCCCATAGTGAAACCTCGAATTTGGACGCAGCTCACCCAAACCCACGGGGTGTGGGACAGGCGTTTTGTTGGGTTGGTGGTGCTACTGGACTGTTAAGAAACGAAGGATGTCCGACGCTTTGCATGCAGCTGGAGAACTGCCATAACTTCCGCATGCCTGGCAGCCATGTGTAGGCTTTCAGCTTTATGGATAGCGTCTGCTTCGTCTTGATCTATCACACCGTCCTCAAGAGCTTGGGCGATGATTTGGTCCACTGTCCCGCGCTTAGCGGCTGTATTCACACACATGGTGTACAGCTCAACATTGTCGAGTGAGTCCGGATTTGCCACTGGGACGAACATACCTCCGTACATGGCTGCGACGTACTCAGGGTAATGAGTCGTTCCTGTTACCAACTCCAGTTGATAAACCTGTTCAGCAGTTAATGGACTGCTTTTGTTGTTCTCGTAGGCATGGTTTTCAAACTTCTTTTGTTTCATGCCGAGTAGATCTGACGCGAATTTACAGCCACCGGGCAAAGACCGAATCAGCTCACTGGCCACATCCCTACGAGTTTTTAGAACGACGTTTTTCATCTTCTGTTTTTCCCTTTGAGCCTTTGCCATTACTGTTCGATCACGCCGTCTTTGATACCGAGTAGTACGGCGGCGCGATGTGCCTCCCCACGGCGACCTTTGATCCGACCGTTCAATAGGTCGCTGACTAAATTTTTGTTCAGGCCGTATTTGCGGCTGAATTCCGCAATGCTTATTCCTCTGCGATCCAGATCAGCGCGGGCTTGCTCGGGCGTAACAGTGGCGGGCATAGTGGTCACTCTGTTCGTTTGTGGTTGTTTGCGTTTGTCTGTGGTGATTCTTGGTCAAAAAAATGATCAAGTCAATGGTGGTGAATAAAAAAATGCTCATAGCAGATCAAGTAGGTGAACGCCTGAGGGAAGAGCGCGAGCGCTTGGGATTAAATCAAACAGAGTTTGGAGCGCTTCTTGGGGTGAGTCGGGGGACTCAAAAAAACTACGAGTTGGGGGCGAACTCGATCGACCTTCGCTATGTGGCAGCACTTGAAGAATGCGGTGTCGATGCGGGATTTGTGCTGACAGGCCAGCGTTCCACGCCGCTCGGGCAAATGTTTACTCCAGAAGAAGAGAAGTTGATCAAGCAATACAGAAGCATCGCGCCAGGGGACCAAGAAGCGATTCGTCGATTCCTCAAAGCCATGGCGGACGATGCCGATCGACAGCGGAATTAGCTTGTAACAAAGCATGTACGACATTCGTCGCGCCCTTGTTCTAAAGCCAGATTCCGCCCCGATAACGTCGATTCAGCAATGCACTTTATGGAGTAGTTAGCATGTTGGATCGCACGAAAGACGAACTGGGCAATGTCGGTACCACCGAGTTCGAATGGATTGGCTTGACCAAAATTGAACGTCGGCTGATTCGGCTGTACCGTCTGCTGAGTGAAAAGGAACAGGTTCATCTCCGGCGGATGTCCGAAGTATTAGCTACTCACCCTGAAGAACCGTTCAGCAACTGATGATCCAACCCATCTAATCGATCGCCGACAATTTTGAGTCGGCGGTTTACGCCGTAGGCTGTGCCCCTAGTTGCTCAAACAATTCACGCTGTTGTGCTTTTGGCAAACTCTTAAAACGGTCGATCAACACCCTGTCGAAGGTCTGAGCCGATGGGCTCACCGTATGAGAAAACGTCAGGTGCGCCACCCAGCTGTGCGCGCAATCAACGTTCAAGCACAGGCACCTAAGCGTGACAAAGTCCGGTGAGTGCATGTCGCTATCTCGAATCAACCCCTTGTGCCCGCATTTGCATGTAACTCGCATTGGTGTCCCTCCCCAGGGCATTCAATAGCCACCATTTTGCCATATTTTGTAGGGGTAATCTCTTTGCTATGCTTTTTTAGTAGCTGCTTCAACTGGCTCTTTGCGTTCTTTCCAGTTGATTCTCCTGTCTTCGCGAAGTGAGTCATTCAACTGGTTGAACAGCTGGCAGATAGGCAGGATCTCGTTGCTGGTGTACACCCGATCTATCTTTTCGATGTCGCCAAAGCCCGCGCTGTTTTCCGGGATGATGCCGGCCAGTGCGGGGTTCATTCGCCAGGCGGCGATCACGTCGTTGCGGGTGATGTTCTTGACCTTCTCCAGCTCGTCCTTGGCTTGGAAATCACCCACCGGAATGATCTGAACAGCCTTCTCAGCACCACCTGGGATGTTCAGAAACAGCGAGCGGAAGTTGCCTACGCCTTTGCTGCCTGAGATCTGCTCTCGCAAATTCTCCTCGTCCTTCTCCGTCAAGTTCGGATCGTTGGTATAGAAGACATAGCCCGCATGGGCACCGTTGGCGTAGTAGCGCCGGCGGAAGAGGGTGGCGGCTTCGTTGAGCAACAGCGCCTGCATGCCGCCGAGGTAATCCGGCACACCATAAATATCCTGCTCGACGTCGTAGTCCATGACGTGCTCGATCTCGTCCCGATCAAACTCCATCTCTTTTCCGTCCGGCAGCAACATCACATACCCGCCGTCGACCTTTACCCGCATGTTGATTGCGGGGAGGTGTTCCAGCTCCAGGATCTGGCCGAGCATGTTTGGCTTGCGATACAGGTACGCCTCGCCAAACACCACGAAGTCGAGACCGGCGCGGCCCATGGTGGCCACGCTGCAGCCCTGGGATGGGATGAACTCACGTAGCAACAGGTTGCGTTTGAATTTAGGAATCGCGCCATGGTGTGCATTGGCCCTAAGCAGTTTGGCCAGACCCTGACGTGACACCGGCGGCTTGTACAAACGACCGTCCTCCGAGGCGAATACGCCCAGGTAGTCGCCCATGTTGCGGACAAGAACCTGTTCGGGATCTCCGAATGCGAATGCGCGCGTCGGTTGCTTGGGTTGAGTCGGTTGGTCTTTGACTGTTCGCTTCGTCATGGTGGCCTTTAGTTGCTGAACACGTAGCGGCTACGTTGTTTTTTGTCGGTGTTGAGGGGTTCGTTGGCCAGGGCGTGCATGATTGCCCAGGCGATATCGGCGTGACCGGTGGCGTCCGTGCGCGATGCGCTGTAAGTGATCTGCCCGCTGCCCGTGGCCCCGCGCTTGATCGTTAGGAAAGCCTGGGCGATATCGTTCCAGCCGGCGTCCCACTCAATGCGGCTGCCGACGATAGTGTCCTGCGCCTTGAGCACAAGGCTGTTCTTGGTCTCCAGGCTGTAATGGATCGAGGTCGCACGCGGGTAGAAGTCGCGCACGATGTCGAACACGCCATAACCGATGCCCGTGGTGTCGATGCCAATGTGCTGGACGTTGAAGCGCTTCGTGAGCCGCTCGACCTGATCGCCCTGGTACTTGAACGACTGCCCACGCCAGCTGTGCTTTTCCAGGATCCGGAACTTCCCTTCGGGCTCAAGTGGCGGCGCGATGACCACGCACGTTGCATCGTCTCGGGTTCGGCTTGGGTCGTAGCCGATCCAGACAGGGCTGTTGCCGAATGGTCGCGGATCGTCTGCGTCGTAGTCAGTCCACAGCGACAGATCGGAATAACAACGCTCCAGGTCTGCCAGGTGGAACACGCTCTGGGTGCTGTCGATGAATTTGCACATGAACAGCTGTTCGAACTTGTCATCGTCGTACTCCAGCTTCAACTGTTCGAGGTCGAACAGATCACAGCCGCCGGCGATCGCATCCAGGATTGTGATGACCTTGCGCCACTGGCCGTCCGGGCAAAGGACGCCAGCAGCAAGCTGCTTTTCGCTCGGCCATGGCTCTTTGGCGGTTTTCTTCTTGCTGTTGCGGAATTTCTCGCCGGTCCAGAACGGATAGGCCTGGTGTGACACCGCGCTGGGCGTCGAAAAATAGGTTTTGCGCCACTTCTTATGGGTCGCCATGGCGCTGGCCACGGTGTTCAGTTTCTCGAAATCCCTGATCCAGAAGTATTCGTCGACGTAGACATGGCCATGGTGGCCCTGGGCGGTGCTGCTGTTGGTGCTGAGAAAGCGCAGTTCAGCCCACGGTTTGCCGTCCTTGCTGAGTACGATCGGGTTGCCGGTCAGCTCCAGGCCAAACCATGCCTGGGCAAACGAGATGATGTAGCTACGGAAAATCTCGGACTGGGCGCGACTGGCCGACAGGAATATCTGGTTGTCGCCGGTTAGCACAGCGTCCATGAACGCTTCGCCGGCGAAGTAGTAGGTCAGGCCCACCTGGCGACTTTTCAGGATGTCGCGGATCCGCGCCGTCAGCGGGTTGATTTTGGCGGCGTATAGCTCTTTCTGATAGCCGTACATCTTGCTGATGAACTTGTCGAGAAAGTCCACCTCCGTCAGGCCGCTGACGTCGTTCTTCACCTTTTTCTCGCGCTTCTTCCCGGCCTTGTCGTCTCGATCGCTCCGATCCTTTCGCTCGCTGCGCCGCTCGTCACGACGGTGGCCACCGTCCTCTTGTGGATCATTCGTCTGCATCGGTGCGGGCTTGGCGCATTGCTTGGCCAGGCGTTCGCGAATGGTGGTGAGGTGCGTCAGTTCGTCCAGATCGCCCTTCGTCAGGCTGCCGGGTTTATCCAGAAGCAGGGTGATGCGCCGGCTGACGGCGGTGAGCGGTTCTTCGTCCGACAGCATGTCGTCCCACTCACCCTGGCGGATCCAGTAGTAAATGATCCGGATGTTGGGCAGGGATAACTGCGCCTGAATTTCACGCGGCTTGCAGCGGCGTAAATAGAGGCGTTTGGCTGCTTCTTTTAATTCGGGGGCGTATGGCATAGGCCGCAGTCTATGCGGCGAAAACGCACGAAACGTGGGTGTGATTTCTGCTTTCTGCGTAGATATAGATTCTACAGTTAACCCTGAATCGAACCGTTTGTTTGGCAGTCTTCCGGTGCATATCGTGGCGGCTCAAATCACCGATTGAGCGCAGTTAACGCCCATGCCCCGTTCCCTTGTTTCGTTCTGGAAACGTGTCGCCACCAGCGGCCCGACCGTTGATGGTCGAGTAATCCTTCCCCAGGAACTGCGTGACATCGCTGAGACGTACAGCATCGCTACATATACAGCGTCGATCTGGTCCGAGCATGAACGCTGGTCAGGCGCTCACGGAACCGTATTTGCCGTGCGCCTGGTTGAGGACGCCGATGATTTGCCTCCTGGCCAAGTAGCGCTGGAAGCCCAACTGAAGCCAAACCAGAGACTGCTTTATCTCAATGACCAGGGTGAAAAACTGTTCACCAGCATTGAGGTTACTCCGGATTTTGCCAACACCGGCAAAGCCTATCTGACCGGTCTGGCCGTGACCGATTCGCCGGCAAGCCTGGGCACTCAGGAACTCTACTTCTCCCGACAGACCGGTAAGCCTGTGCATTACGCCGCTGCAGTGCCTCTCGGCGCGCTGAAAGAAGAAGAGCCAACCGGCGAAATGGGCAAGGTCTTCAGCATGTTCAGCAAACTGCTCAAACGCTTCGGTATTGACGAAGTGCCTGACGACTCCTCCCCGACAACTACCGAAGAGAACAACGAAATGGATGAAACCACCGGCACGGCCCTCAAGGCCTTGCGCGATCAACTCCTGATCATCGTCGCAGGGCTGGACTCTGTGATCGAGGTTGCTGCCGCCGAAGCGCCTGAGCCCGACGATGCGCTGATCGAAGTCGTGCAGGAGGCTGTCGATGATGTAGTGACCAGCGCCGAAACCGAGTTCAAGAGCAAAAAACAGGGCAAGGCAAATAAGACCTTGGCCAACCAATTTGCAGCACTGACTAAGGAGTTCAACGATATGAAGAACACCTCAGCTGGTCGCTCACTGCCGAAGACTACCGGCGCCGACACTAAGAAGCGGGTGCTCTAACATGGCTCAGTCCCTTAGCGCTTTTGGCGCAAAGATGTATGCGGAGCTGCAGCTAGCGATTGCCGAAACTTACGGCGTTGTGCTGGCCCGCAAGATGTTCAACGTGGAGCCTTCGATCGCTCAGGAACTGAACGACGCCATC
This sequence comes from Pseudomonas sp. CCC4.1, assembly GCF_035019225.1. NCBI lineage: Bacteria > Pseudomonadati > Pseudomonadota > Gammaproteobacteria > Pseudomonadales > Pseudomonadaceae > Pseudomonas > Pseudomonas sp. CCC4.1. The sequence goes on from NZ_JASJWL010000007.1 coordinate 91,650, forward strand.
ACGGCTAAGTCAGATTTTTTGCTACGCATCAACGTTATTGGCGTTTCGGAAATCAAGGGCCAGAAGGTCTTTCTGGGTGTTTCCGGCCCGGTCACTGGCCGCACCAACACTTCCGCTAAGGATCGCGAAGCCAAGGATGCTTCGGCGCTGGATGCAAACACCTACGAGCTTTCGTCCACCGAATCCGATGTCGGTCTGCCTTACGCGAAAATTGATGCCTGGGCCAAATTCCCAGACTTCCACCAGAAATACTCGGCCGCCGTGCAGAAACAGATCGCACTGGACCGCATCATGGTCGGTTTCCACGGGACTCACGCAGCGCCGCAGACCGATATCGCTGCCTTCCCAATGCTCCAGGACGTGAACAAAGGTTGGCTGCAAATTGCGCGTGAGCAGATTCCTTCCCAAGTGCTCACGGAAGGCGATGTAGCAGGCAAAGTCTTGCTGGGCGCTGGTGGCGACTACGCGAATCTCGATGCTCTGGTGCATGACACCAAGCAAATGGTGGATGAGCGCCTGCGTGATGGCGGCGACCTGATTGCGATCATCGGCTCTGACCTGCTGGCAGCCGACAAGGCAAAGCTGTACGCCAAGCAAGGCGACGTACCGACCGAGAAAGAGCGTATTGAAGAGGCTCAGGTCATTGCGACTTATGGCGGTCTGCCGAGCTTTAGTTTCCCATTCTTTCCAGTCGACACCGTTGTTGTGACCAGCTTTGACAACCTGTCGCTTTACTACCAGGACACCAGCTGGCGCAAACAGACCATCGACAACCCGCGCCGCTCCCGCGTCGAAGATTACAACAGCCGAAATGAAGGCTATGTGATCGAGCAATTGGAGAAGTTCGCCATGACCGAGAACGTCGAACTGGTGACCCCGTGAGCCTGGCACTGGCGCATAAGCGCCGCTCAATCGCCAAAGGGCCAGCGGCTGCCGGCGTCAGTGCCGAGGTGGTCGTCTATTCAGCTGCCACCGCACTCAACAGCCCAGCAAATGCCAAGAAGCACCTGCAGTTGATGGTCGACGCCTTGAACGTTGATCTGGAGCGTGTCAGCGCAATCGACAGCCGTGAACTGCGACAGCAGCTCAAGCGTGACGAACTACTGCCCAAGTACCTGGACTATGTGCAGCGTTACCGTGATTCCGGATTGAGTTTCCCGAACCCAGTAATGATGCAAGTCCTGGTCTGGCTGTTCGACACCGCGCAGTTTGATGCAGGCCTGGAGCTCGCCAGCTTCGCCATGGAGCAGGAGCAAGAGTTGCCGGAGCGCTTCAAGCGCAACGTGCAGACCTTCGTTGCTGATGAGGTGATCGACTGGGCTGAGGCCGAGTACAAAGCCAGTCGCAGCCCAGAGCCGTACCTGTCCAACTTACTGCCCCAGGTTGATGGCGAATGGCAGCTCTTTGAACGCATTCCCGCTCGGTACCACAAGGTGCTCGGCATCTTGGCAATGGATCGTCGTGATTGGCCGGTGGCTATCAAGCACCTGGAGCGTGCCACGCAGCTGTATGACTCGATCGGCGTAGGCACCAAGTTGGAAGGCGCTCGCAAGGCACTGGCCAAGCAAGAGTCCGAAGCCGCTTAAGAACAACCAAACGAATAACCGAATTACCCCCCCCAGCGGGAAGCTGTCGAAGTGAGTCAGCCATTTATGGCCGTCGACCCACTGCAAACAGTTTTCCCGCCCTATTCGAGCGGCCAGCGATGAGCTTTTCAGGTAACCCCACCAAGTTTGCGGAACGCCAGATTGAGAATGACGGTTTTTGGCCGAATTTCTCACTGGCTCAGTTCCAGGAGGCTTATCGCCTTCCAGGGGAATACCTGGTCGAAACGCTGGTCGACGGTTTGACCACGGCGATGACCGAGGTCAATCAAGATCTGGCCAGGCTCAAAGTCAGATGGCAGGACGCTGGTGTCACCAGCGTGGAATCTGCTGACCCTACGGTGCTGCCGGAGCGCACATTTCACGTAGCGACGTACAAGCGCGCCGTGTATTGCCGCGCCAAAGCCAACCTGTTGACCCAGTTCGCCACTATCACCCGCCGTGAAAGTGCCGAAAACACCGGCAAGGAATTGCCTGAGCGATCGGAAACCTTCCTCGCATTCAGCCAGCAGTGTGTTCGTTCTCTGCAGGGCCGTGGCCGCATCACGGCGGCGCTGCTGTGATCAAACTCAAAGCCCTTACCACGTTCCTGATCGAGCGCCGCCTGGTCCTGCCCGAGCTGCTCGACAGCTGGACCAACCAGGTGAACCTGGATCTGATCTGGAAACCCGACGTTGGCGGTCTGCACATGGGCGATATGCGTTACAGCGCGACGATTGTCCTTGAGAGTTTCGCCGATCACCCGGGGCGTCTGATGGCGTTGGTGGGGAGCTGGCTTGAAGCCAATGACCCGAGTCGAGACCGCGACGAACTACCGGCGCCGAAGTTCGACATCAGCATGCTCGACAACGACCTGGCCGATGTTGACATCACCTTGGAGTTCAACGAGCCGCAGTACCTGGCCGAGGATCCAGCCGGCGAGATCGAGGCCTTCGGTAAGACCTGGGCGTTTGTCCCGTTCGACCTTTGGATTGCCGAGCACGGCGAGGTGGGCAGCAATGGCCGCTAATCCGCTCGACCTCGATGTCAGGGGGCTGCTCAGCGTTGACGCCCAACTGGCCCTGCTTGAGCTGCCGCCCCAGCTGCGCCGCCGGCTACTGAACAACGTCACCAAGCGTGTGCGCTCGATGAGCCGTAAGCGTGTGCGTGAGCAGCAGAACCTGGACGGCACCCCCTTCGCTGAGCGCAAGGGGTCGGCCAAGGGCAAAAAGAAGATGGAAGCCGGGTTGGCCAAGCTGCTGCAGGTCACCCGTGTCAGCTCCGACGAAGCGGAATTGGGCTGGAAAAACGCCCTGACTCGATGGGTTGCATCTCAGCAGCACAACGGGGCCAGCGAGCGGCGTACCGCGGCACAAATGCGCCGCTGGAACAAAGTCCCGCCCGGTATCGCCTGCACGGACAAACAAGCCAAGCGCTTGCGTCGTCTGGGGTTTCGCACCCGGCAGAAAGGCAAAAAAACACTGACTCGGCCCTCGGTAGCGTGGATTCAAGAACATGTGAATTACGCCAAGGCCGGTCTGTTAATCCGCATTTTGAACGATGAACGAACCGAGTCGTCGGGCGCGCAAAGCTGGGACATCACCTTGCCAAAACGCCAGTTCCTCGGTGTGAGCAGCGGCAACGAAACCAGCGATCTGGTTAACCAGGTCTTTCAACAAATCCTTAATTCACCCCGCTAGCGAGGCACTGCATGGCACTCGGCAAAGTCAGCGTTAACAATCTCAATCTGGGCCAGGGTGCCGTGACTGAGATCGAACGCTATTTCCTTTTCATCGGCACCGGCGCTAAGAGCGTCGGCTCGCTGATCCCTTTAAACAACGACAGCGATCTGGACGTCTCGCTGGGCCTTCCGGCCAGTGACCTGAAAACCCAGATCACTGCCGCCAAATTGAACGGTGGCGATCGCTGGGCCTGCTTGGCAGCGCCGATTGCAGCCAATGGCGACTGGTCCGAAGCGCTGGAGAATGCCCAGCAGCAGGGGTTTTCGGTCGAGGGCGTGGTGATCACCACGCCGGTGGAGGAAGGCTCAGATCTGTCGGCCATGCATGACGCGGCAATCGAGCTGAATAACATTTATGGCCGTCGGGTTTTCGTGATGGCGGCGAGTGCCGGTATCACTCCGCTGCAGACTTGGGATCAGTACCTGGTCGAGCAGCGGGCTATCACCGCAGATCTTGCCGCGCCGCGTGTCTTGGTCGTGCCTCAGTTGCACGGCAATGACCTGGGCGTACTGGCCGGTCGTTTGGCGAATGCTGCCGTGAGCATTGCCGACACCCCCATGCGTGTGGCGTCCGGCGCTCTGTTAGGTCTGGGCCCCGTACCTATCGACCTCGACAAAGTGCCGCTGCCATCGGCGATCCGTGCCGAGCTGGACAAGGCGCGCTTCTCGGTCTCACAGACCTATCCGGATTACCCGGGCGTGTTCTGGGGCGACGGCAACATGCTCGATGCGCCGGACAGTGACTTCCTGGTGGTGGAGTACTTGCGCCTGGCTGACAAAGCCGCACGTCAGGTGCGCCCGCTGCTGATTCGCCGCGTCGGTGATCGCCGACTCAACAACACCCCCAACAGCATGACTGCTGCTGTCAGTGCGTTTATGAAGCCGCTGCGTCAGATGGCCAAGTCCGCCACGTTCGCCGGCCAGGTGTTCCCAGGTGAAATCGAGACGCCCAAGGATGGCGACATCGTCCTGGTATGGCTCAGCAAAAAGAAGGTCGAGATCTACATCAAGATCCGGCCGATCGACTGCCCGAAAGACCTGACGGCCAACATCGCCCTCGACCTTTCCACCGACGATTCGGAGTAATCCCCTATGTCACGTATTGGCGGCAAGAACTTTGACGTGAACCTGGGCGATCTGCTCGTTCACGTTGAAAACTGCACCCTCGACATCACGGACAACACCGCTGTGGCACAGAGCAAGGGTGTTCCTGATGGTCACGTAGACGGCGACGTCTCGGCTAGCGGAGAAATGGAGTTCACCACTAGCAACTTCAACCTACTGATCGAAGCAGCACGCTCTGCCGGCAGCTTTCGCGGGCTGGATCCTTTCGACACCGTTTTCTTTGCCAAAGCCGGCGACGAGGAGCTGCGTGTCGAGGCTTTCGGCTGCAAATTGCGAGTCTCGAGCCTGTTAGGCATTAGCCAGAAAGGCGGTGAAACGTCCAAGCACAAGGTGCCGTTTGACGTCACCAGCCCGGACTTTATCCGCATCAATGGCGTGCCTTACTTGGCCGCTGCTGAGATCGAGGGCTTGCGCTGATGTCTTGCCCGTTCGATCGCGCCCAGGCCACGGAGCAACGCCAACGCGACCAGGCGATTGCCGCCCAGTTGGCCAAGTCGCGCCCGATCGGGCCAAGCCGAAGTGAATGCCTGGACTGTGACAGCGAAATTCCTGCAGCACGCCAGGCACTGGGCGGGATCCTGCGTTGCGTGCCATGCCAGACCATTTTTGAGAAAGGAGTTCTCCGATGAGCACAAATCAGGCCGCTCAGGACACTGCCATTGCCTTCGCCAAGGCGGCACCGGCAATCGGCGTAGCCGCTACCGGTGCGACAGGTGCCGTCGACTGGTCGGCAGTTGCCTACATGCTGACCGCGCTTTACATGGTGCTGCAGATATTTCTGTTGGTCCCTAAATACCGCCAGATGCTGCGCGACTGGAAGGGCAAGCCATGAGCCTGCGCAATAAGATCGTCATTGGTGCGTTAACGGGCGTGCTGGGCATGACCGGCGCATTGGTTACCTGGTTCGAAGGTCGCTCACTGGTGGCCTACCTCGATCCGGTGGGCATTCCCACTATCTGCGAAGGCGTCACCCAGGGCGTAAAGCTGAGCGATCGGGCCACACCGGGGCAATGCGACCAGCTGCTGCAGCGTGAATTGCGTATCGCACTGACCGCGGTGGATCGCCAGGTGGGTGTTCCGCTGCCTGATACCCGCCGCGCTGCCCTCGGGTCGTTTGTTTACAACGTCGGTGAGGGGCAGTTTTCCAGCTCGACACTGTTGCGGCTGTTGAACAGCGGCGACGTGAGGGGCGCATGTGCCCAGCTGTCGCGTTGGGTGTATGCCGGTGGCAAGCAACTGGCCGGGCTGGTCAATCGTCGCGCCGCTGAGCGTGAGTTGTGCGAGGTGGGTTTGTGATGCTGCGCGATTGCTGGTTTCCCCTGGTGATGGTCCTGGTTGCGTGGACCTACTTTGACCTCATAGAGGGGCAGCGCGACACCGCACGCAGCGAGCGCGACATCGCCCAGCTTGAGGTGACCGGTCTGCGCGAAGCGGCCCGTATCAGCGGCGAAATGCTGGCTGATCGCGACGAAAACGACCGTACCCGAACCGAGGCACTGAACCATGCACTGTCTGAAAACAATGATCTGCGCCGTGCTGTTGACGATGGCCGTCAGCGGCTGCGCGTCAAAGCTACCTGCAGCAGCCCCAAGCCCGACCAGACCGGCGCCGGCGGCGTGGCTGATGCAGGCACCGCCGAACTCGCAACAGACGCTCGACCGGATTATTTCACCCTCAAAGATCAACTCGCCCTGAGTCGAGAAATGATCCTGGGCCTGCAAGACCACGTCCGCAGGATCTGCCTGCGTTAACCGTTACCCCAACCCTGACTGGATAAAAACGATGACTGAACGCCGCGAAATCACCCTGGAAATTGGTGAAAAGGAATTCACTTTCACCCTGACCCCGCAGGACGTGACCAAGTATTTCAATGGCCTGACTGCCAACAACAAGGTGTCGCCGGCCAACAACCTGTTGGTCAACACCGTCGACCAACAGGAGCGCGCCACGCTGAAACCCTTGCTGGTCAACCCGGTGATGGTCATGCAGCTGGCCGGTGCGCTGCTGGAAGAGTACGGGCCAGACGTTGAAATCATCGTAAAAAAGCCCTCGAACACGCAGAGCGACTGAGCGAGGACGGACTGGGCCAACTGATGGCCCTGACCAACCGCTGGCTGCCCGGGGCAGAACCCTCGATCGAAAACATGGGCACGGCCAAGTGGCTGGAAGACGAACACTGGAAACGCATGGAAATCGCGGTGGCCAACGCCATCGCTCTTGCATTGAACGGGTAACGACACATGGCAGATCGCAGCGCCCGCCTGGCCTTTATCTTGAGCCTGACCGACAAGATCACCGCGCCGTTAGGCAAGGTTAAAACCAGCTTTTCGGACTTGGCAGAGCAAGGTCAAAACAACATCAAGACCATGGGCCTTGGGCTCGCGGGCATGGTGGGCGCGGGTGTTGCGATTAGCCAGTCCCTGGAACCGGCGTTGGAGATGAACCGCGCCCTGGGCGAAGTCCGTTCACTGGGCGTAGCAGAGGATGCGCTGACCGCGCTGAATCAGAAGGCGTTGGAGTTCTCCGTGGCCTACGGTGAAAACGCCCGGGACTTTGTGGCTTCGGCGTACAGCATCGAGGGCGCCATCAAAGGCCTGACGGGCTCACAGCTGGCCACCTTCACCAACACCAGCAACCTGTTGGCCAAGGCGACCAAATCCGACGCCGAGACCATGGGGGCCTACGTCGGCACCATGTACAACCTGTTCAAAACCCAGGCGGATGCCATGGGCAAAAGCGAATGGGTCGAGAAAATGGGCGGCCAGACGGCACTGGCTGCTCAATTGTTCCGTACGGACGGCGCACAGCTCAAGGATGCCTTCAAGGAAGTTGGCCAGATCGCGAATACGGCCGGCGTTGACTTGGCCGAACAGTTCGCGGTGATCGGTACGTTGAGCAGCACCATGGAAGGTGGTGACGCCGGAGGTCTGTATAAGTCGTTTTTCGAGAACATCGGCGCAGCGTCCGAAAAGCTGGGGATGAAATTCAACGACCAGAACGGCCAACTGATGCCGATGGCCGACATTTTGGCCAAGCTTGAGGGCAAGTTTGGCGACCTGAACAGCGCAGCAGCCGGGGCCAAGCTGACCGAGGCCTTCGGCGGCGAAGGGGCGCGGGTCATCACCGCCTTGTCCAAAGACACCGATCGGTTCAAAAGCAGCCTGGATAAGCTGGGCCAAGTCCGTGGGCTGGAGGACGCCGCGAACATGGCCAAGGCCATGGTGGATCCGTGGCAACAGTTTGCGAAGGCCGTTGAAGCACTGCGCATTGCGTTCGGTCAGGCACTGATTCCGATCTTGGCGCCTTTAATGGACCGCCTGGTCGGTATCGCAGGCACGCTGACGCGCTGGACTCAGTTGTTCCCAAATATCACCCGTGTGGTTGGCATCACCGTGTTGACGATACTGGGGCTTACGGCGGCGATGGCGGCTATGACGTTCCTCGTCGGGCTGAGCAAGATGGTTTGGCTGTCCTTGGTCGTCGTCTGGCAGGTGCTCACGTGGACCGGCTGGAAAAGCATTGCCATGTTCCTGTACCACGCCGTCATGGTCACCGCGTTTGTCGCCGGCATGATCCTGATGGTGGCGTGGATGGGGCTGGTAAAAGGCGCCATGTTGCTCTGGCAGGGCGCGATCTGGCTGGTCAACGCTGCCATGTACGCCAACCCGGTGGGGCTGATCATCGCGGGTATTGTCGCCCTGGTCGCGATCGTCGGCGCCGCAATCTATTACTGGGATGACTTGAGCAGCGCACTGATGAACACGGTCGCGTTCAAGTGGGTCAGTGACCAGCTCTCCGCGCTGTCGGACTGGTTCGGCTCAATGGGCGGCTGGTCAGGCATGGCCAAAGCCGCCTGGGACGGCATCGTCGCGATTTTCCAGAAGGCCATCAATGGCCTGATCGAGATGTTGAACAAGATTCCCGGTGTGAATATCGAAGCGAGTCTCGGCTCCATGCCGGAGATCCCGGGGGCTACTTCCGCCATGAGTGCTGGTGAGCAGGCCGAGCGCTCGCAGAAAGTCCAGCAGAGCATCAACGCAGCGATTCCGAGCCTTTCCCCCACACGCGCTTCGGCTGTGCCCCCTGGTGGGCTGTTGACCAGCATTCAGAACACCAGCAGCCAGAACAAGGGAACGCATGTGGAGAAGGTAGAGATCCACACGGCCAAGCCCATGAGCCCGCTGGAGATGGAAAACATGATGGCCATGGCGGTGGGCGGATGAGCCTCTATATCGATCTGTTGATCACCCATAACGACCTGACCCTGGATCCCTCAAACCAGCCTTTGCTGGTGGACGATCGGACTAGCATCGCCCAGGACATCGGCCACATGATCCGCGAAAGCGGGTTGCTGGTGACCCTGGTAGCCGAGCGTGATCGCTTCCGCCGAGCTGACTGCATTCAGCAACTGGAGCTGTTGGTGGAGACGGACGTGCGCCTGGTACCAGGCACCGTGCAGATCACTGAAGAGGAAAAGGGCAGGTACTTGCTGGCGGCCAAAACCGTCGAATTCGGATCTGTCGAGGTGGTGTTTTGAGCGACGTTGATTTTAAAAAGGCGCTGAGTGACGCCGGGATACCAACTACCGAGGCCAAACTGCGCGCGGCCTGGGAATTGGAAGTTGTCGCCCAGGGCAGCAAGTTGAGTAATACCAGTGCCTGGTCACCGTTCTGGCGGGTGATCACCGCGCTGGTGACCAAGCCCGTGATGTGGCTGATCGACTTTATCGCCGGCACTGTGTTGCCGAATTTTTTCGTAAAGACCGCCACCGGTGCCTGGCTGGATATGTTGGCCTGGGCGGTCAACGTTACCCGCAAGCCTGCGACCAAGGCCGAGGGCTTGCTTCTGTTCACCCGCAGTGCGCTGGCCGGTTTGCTGGAAGTGCCCGCCGGTACCCGCGTGCAGTCGATTGCGATCAACGGCAATGTGTACGAGCTGGTGACGGTGGCTGCGGTCAGTTTTGCCGATGGCGAGTCGCAGATCCGCATACTGGCCCGCGCCAAGCAGGCGGGCAGCGGATTCAATCTCGCACCAGGTTACTTTTCGATTCTGCCGGAACCGGTGCCCGGAGTGGTCCAGGTAGTGAATGCTGACAGCTGGTTGACCCAGCCCGGCGCCGACACCGAGCCCGACGACGAGCTGCGTCTGCGCGTGCGTAACCAGTTCTCGGCGGTCAACCAGTGGCACACCGACGCGGTCTATCGCGCCATGATCTCGGTCTTCCCGGGCGTGCAGCCGGATGGCGTTTATTTTGAGCACAACGCGCCCCGGGGCCCCGGCAGTGCCAACGCCTTTGTGCTGTTCGAGGCGGATTCGCCGGCGGACACCTTCCTGGCTGTAATCAATAGCTATATCCGTGACCAGGGCAACCATGGCCATGGTGATGACCTTCTGGTGTTGGAGATGCCCGCCACGCTGCACACCGTGCGGGTGACGGTCTGGCCAAAGGCTGAGGTCGGCGCCGAGCGCTGGCCAGCGCTTAAATCTGACATCGAGCTGTTTATCCGTGCCGCGTTCCGCGAGAGCACGGCCAGCGACTACCAGCCGACGCTGACTCACCCGCAGTCGCGCTTTTCTTTCAGCCGCCTGGGCGAGGAACTGCATCAACAATTCTCGGGTATCGAGTCGCTGGACTTCGACAACGTCGACATTCTTTCAGAGCTGACCATTCCGCGCCTGTCCGGGGTTGAGGTGGAGCTGAATGTTTAAGTTGAGCCTGCCTTTTTGGCTCGACGGGCCGGAGCTGGCCAAGCTCAAAGCCGCCGCACAAGCGTGGTGGGGCAAGGTCGAGAACTGGCTGAACTGGCCGCTGCTGCAGATGGACGCCGAGACCTGCCACCTGAGCGTGCTCGATCTGTTGGCCTGGCAGCGCGACATTCAGCGCTTCCACGGTGAGCCCGAAAAGCTGTACCGCCTGCGGGTCAAGTACGCCTTTATCAATGCCGTGGACGCGGGCAGCACCGCCGGCATGGTTCGCATTTTTGAACGCCTGGGCGTCGGTTATGTGGAGATCCAGGAGCGCCTGCCGGACCTCGATTGGGACGTGGTGCTGCTGCATCTATCCGACACACAACTGAGCGAAAACCCGGTGTTGCTGCGTGTGCTGATGCAGCAATACGGCCGCACCTGCCGGCGGTACGACTTCGTCACGATCACCCCAGTGAAATTGAACATCGGCGTGGCTGACTTCAACGACGACCAGCAGACCCTGATTGCCACGCTGGACGACAGCTCAAGCCGCCTGATCGTGATCAACGAGCTCGCGATTCTCACCTTTTTGAATGACCCATTTTAGGAGCACCCATGGGAGCTAGCATTACCCTTGCCGGCGAGAGTCTTATTGCCCAAAAGCAAGGCGCTGGGGAGAAGCTTGAGGTTGCTCGCTTCGTTCTGGCCCTTGTGCCTGGCCTTGATCCGAACGCCCCGGTCGATCGAGCAGCGGGCAAGCCGCCGGTGGCTCAAATCGTCTTCACCAAAGTCTACGACCGCAAAGGCTATGTCAGCCCCAACCAGGTGATCTACAGCCTGATGGTCGGCTCAGACGTTGGTGACTGGGACTTCAATTGGATCGGTCTGGAAGCCGCCGGTGGTGAGTTACTGGCGGTTGCGACCGTTCCGGTGCAGCAGAAGCGCAAGAACATTCCGCCGCTGCAGATCGGCAACAACGTTACCCGCAACTTCCTGGTGGAGTTCAACGGTGCCCAGGCGCTGACGGGCATCACCGTCGACGCCAGTACCTGGCAGCACGACTTCACGGTGCGGTTGAACGGCATCGATCTGCGCGAGCGCTTGAGCAATCGTGACGTGTTTGGCCGTGTGTGTTTCCTGGCCGACAGCCTTCAGATGGAGCGCAGTTTTGGTCTGTACCAGGTCAAAGCGGGTATTGCCTACGTTGAAGGGATTCGTGTCGATCTGGTGGAGCCCGTTCATGCGCAACTGCCGGCGTTGCCAGTCAAATCCTGGCTTGACGTCTCACTGGCCCGGGAAGGTAACGGCACGGTAGCCACTTGGAAAGTGGTCTTTGATGAGGTCAAAACGGACTACATCGACAGCAATGGGACCGCCCACTACGTGGTGGAGTTGGCCAGCGTTGCGATCTCGGGAGAGATCACCGACCTGCGTCAAAGCGAGCCCATCACCGGCGCCCTGGTGAAACACTTCGCGGCACGAAATGGGGATTACGAGAACCTGCGCGCCCGGGCCACGACCAAGGTCGACGTAGGCCTGGGCAATCTACCTAACGCCAAAAGCGACGATCCGGGCACTGACAGCAGTGAGATTCTGGCCACGACCAAGGCGCTCAAAGCCTTGCACGAGCTTATTGCTGACGAAGCAGTCGGGGAAATTTTCACGGTTGCGATGGACAGCCCTCCGACAAGGTCGTTGCGTGCCAATGGCGATGCGAAATCCCGTACGGTTTACGCCAAGTTATTCGCCAAAATCGGTACTAAGTACGGTGCGGGTGATGGTGTTAGCACTTTCAATGTGCCTGACGCACGCGGACTCCATCCTCGCTTTCTGGATGATGGCCGGGGCATCGATGTCGGCCGTGTTCTGGGTAGCTACCAGCCTGACGATATGCGCAGCCACAACCACACCGGCAGTTCTGCCGGAGCTGGCGGACATACACACACGGCTTCGAGCGATACCCAGGGCGCGCATACCCACAACATCCACCATGGCAACCTCACTCCGGATGGGGCGGACTTTGGCACTCCAGGCGAGCCACGAAACCCACTGAACGGGACCGATACCCCTTACTTAATAACCACCACCACTGAGTCAGGCGCGCATGCGCACAACATCACCATAAATTCCGGTGGCGACCACTCGCATGCCATCACCATCACCGCCACCGGTGGCAGTGAAACGCGCTCGAAAAACATCGCCTTCCTTGCCTGTATCAGGTGCTGAGACTGCCATGAACATCAATATGACCTGGGCACCCATCATCCTGCGCTGGCCGGAGCAGTCCACCCAGTGGCTCAACGACCTCGATGCCGCCAAAGGTTTGGCCAGCAGCGAGTTGGTCAGCACCGGGCAACGTCTTGAGGGTCTGGCCGACTTGGCCACGACCTCACCGGGGCCGGTTGGCGCCGCTGCAGAAGCTGCTGTCGCTGCTGGTCGTGCCAGGTTGAGCGATGCCCTGGGCGAAGTGCCGGCCTGCCTGGTGGTGACCCCGTTTCAAAGTGGAGTGGGGCAGGGCCGCGGCTATCAGCGCTACCTGTCTGCGCCTAACTTGCTGCAGCAACTGGGCGAGAAGCTTGAAGATACCGGTGACGACAGCCGCCCGGCGGGCTCGCAATACGCCCTAGTGGTGATGTTCCTTGGCACGCGGTACGACAAGTTCGCGGCGACATTGGCCCGATTCAATGCCGTATTGCCCACGCCAGACCTGCAGCGCGCCGAACGCCGAGCGAAAAACCTGTTCGCACTGGACGCTGAAAAGTGGGAATTGCCCACCGCCGGCACACTGCCGCGCTGGGGGGCTCTGCCTCTGGAGCGTTGCACCGTGACCAAGGCCGCCACCCAAGCCCTGAACAGTCAACTGTCGGCATTGGAGAGCTACGCGGACAGTTCGCCGATGGCAGACCTGGCCAAGATGGCCGCGCGCAAAGCCAGTCAGGCGCAGTCGCAGGCTCAGAAATTGGCCGACCTCAAGTCTCAATTCGCCGGCGGCGCCGCTGACGACACCATGCGCGCCCGCCTGATCGGCCCCGGTAATGCCGCCGAGTTGCGCCGTCAACTGCTGCAGGGCGAAGCACCCGGTCACGAATGGGGGCTGTCCGCTGGAGTGCTACTGGTTGGATCCCTGAAAGGGTTGGGCTTTGTTCGGGAATTGGTGGGCCTATGACCTTATTGCTCGATGGCGAACAGGTGCGCGGCAAAAACCTCAAGGTCACCGCCAACCTGCGAATCGAAAGCGATGATCTGTCCGGACAGACCAGCAACACCGACTCCGCTCACAAAGGGTTTAAGCCCAAAACACTGGCGGTCACGCTGCAGATTCCGTTCGTTAATGACACGTTTTTGCGCAACCTGATGCGTCTGGCGGAAGCGACCGGCAGCGGTGGCCAACTCAAAACCTACCGGGTCGTAAACGACACCGCGTCCGCGTTTGGCGTGCGCCAGGTGCAGTTCTCTGACGGCGTCAGTGCCCGGGAAGACGACACGCTTCGGGCCTGGCTTGTGCAGTTCACCCTGTCGGAAAAGCTCTCTAACCCTGAGCGCGTTGAGACGCGCCGAGCCGGGAAGGGTGTGAACCAGCAAGGTGCCCCGGGGCAGTCCGTGACTGCACCAGGTACGGGCGGAAATGGCGAGGCAGGTCAAGAATTGACTGGGTTCGAAGCCACGTTGAAAAAGCTGGATACCTACTTGGGCGGTGTCTCATGAGCATGAAGCTGCACAAGGTGCTGACCATCGGCGGAGTGGTGTATCCCCTGGTCAGCGATGACGTTCGCCTCGAACTGCGAACCCCGGGCAGGGCAACGCTGACCATCAAAGCAGCGACGCCGGTGAAGGGGCTCGTGACACTCGATATCGGCTACAACGACAGCCAGCTGCAGCGCCACTTTATTGGCTACGTCGAGCGCTGCACCTCGTCCAACGCAATCGAGCAAGTGCTGTTCTGTCGCGAGCTGGCCGCAATCCTGGCTAACCCATTGCCACTCAATCTGCGCCATGCCGATCTGAGCACTGTACTGGCCGAGATCAACCAGAAAACCGGGCTGAGCTTTCGCGTACCTGACAAGGCTTACGCCAAGGTCAAAGCCCCGTTCTTTTACAACTTGGCTGCCGGCTACCAGGCCATGGACAGCTTGCCCCGGGTTTTCGGTATCACCGACTTCATATGGCAGCAGCAGGGCGACGGCGAAGTGTTTGTGGGCAGTTGGGTCGACAGCTTCTTCGGTAACCGATCGCCGCTGCCGCTGCCTGTCGATTTGTTCAACGACTACCAAAACAATCAGAGCGCGATGATCGCGGCCCTTCCCGGGTTGCGACCAGGTGCATCCTTCAACCAAGGCGAGCGGATCACCCAGGTGACGCTCACCGGCAACCACATGGCGATCCGATGGAAGACGCAATCCGCCGCAGTGTAGAGCGGCAGTTCCCCGAACTCACTGGCGGTTATCACCTGCCGCGCTTTGCCCGGGTGGTGGGTGTGGCTGATGCCCCGGTCAGCGCCGGCATCTGCGACGACTTCCGCCCGCGCTTTGCGGTGGACATCGAGCTGCTGGACGCTGACGGCGAGCCTGACCCAGCACTGCCAGTGCTGGCCGGTGTGCCGCTACCTATGCCCATGGGCGGGGATGAGATGGGCTTTTTCGCCTTCCCGGAAGAAGGCACCCAAGTGGTCGTGTGTTTCGCCTATGGTCTGCCAAACAAGCCGTATATCCAAACGATCCTGCCGCACGGTTTGAGCCTGCCGAAGGTGCCGAAGGGTGACCAGGTGTGGCAGCACAGCGAAGCCGCCCAGCAACGGGTTGACGCCGACGGTAACTGGTCACGCCAGACCGATGGCCGGATCCGTGACAAGTCCGTTGATCGGGAGGTTGAAAGCCTGACCAATGTCGAACGCCACCAGAGCAGCACAGTGGAGATCGATGACCACTCGAAGGAGTCAGTCGGGGGCATCAAGGCGATCGAGGCGCTGGGGGCACTCAAGCTGCTGTCGGGCGGATCCGCGAGCGTGGCCGCACTGGACGACCTGCACCTGGCCAGCGGTCGCGACCTCAACCTGGTCGTAGGGCAAAAGCTCAACACCACGATCGGTGGCGATCTGGTGGAACGAATCATGGGCGTCCGCAAAAGCGTGGCCCCCACCAACTGGATCGGCTCTGAGAGCGTGAACGTGCTGCAGGTGCTGTGTGACGTGATCGACCTGGTTATCCAGATGAACACCGACATCGCTGGCCACCAGCACGCATCGAGCCCAGTCCCAACCAACGCGGCGAGCTTCGCCGGTCATGCCGGTACCGGCACACAACTTTCAGGGCAGTTGAAGCCCATCACCGGAGCCTAATTTGGAACTTAAGAACTTTTTTGCCCAAGATGACGAGGGCAACATCCTCGGTGGTGCAGTTTGCTATTTGTATCAGCGGGGCACTGAGAGCTTGGTGAATGAACTGCAGGCCTCGAATGGCGTGGCTCTGGCCAACCCTTTTGTGGCTGATCAGCAAGGCCTTATCCAGTTTGCCGCGCCCAATGGTATTTATGATCTGCGGGTGGTGAAGGGTAGTCGGGACTATCGGCTGCGGGTGCAGTGTAATGATGTGACGGAAACATCAGAAATAATAGATAGCGCAGTCCGGGTGCTTGAGGAAAAGCTTGCCGACCCTGTTAAAGGCGCGACGGAAGTTGCTGCTGTACGAAAAACTCCAAACGTAGCCAAGCGTGGAACCGTCGACTTCTTCCTGGCCACAAAGAAAGTCAGTCTGTGGGAATACGAAAAGTTTATTACATCGAAAGCTGACCCCAGCGATCCTACGACATGGGATTGGCTTCCAGCCTATAACGCCGCGACCGCCGCTAACTCAGAGTCTGAAATTATTCTTCTGGGTGACAGCCCAACTTCTGGAACGATTCAGGTTTATAATAAAACTATTTTTGATTGTAATGATGGGGCCATTGTCGCGCTGCCGGGATTCGCAATGAACGCTGCGGTTATCCGCTTCGGTAATTCTGTGACTAGCCAAGATTACCGAGGTCGAGGCGGGCACCTTAGAGTAAAAGGTGGCAGGCAGCGGGTTATTTGTGCTGAGTTCTCTCGGTCACAAAGTTGCGGATACGAAAAAGTTTCCGTTGAAGAGTCTTTGTTTGTAGGTATTAAATCAACATCAGGCTCAGGTTTGAGCCTTGGGACAATTAAAGTACATCAACCGATGATTCTTGGCGGGAAGCCCGCGAACGCTGATCTAGACTCTGTTGGCCTGTTGGTCACTTCATCTGACGGTAACTTTGGCGCCGGTGCGTGCGTCGGCTCAGCCATCGGCTCAAAGTTTACGGGTAATAACAACACGGTCGGAGCCTTGCATAACTGGGGAGTGTACGAGCGAGGGGGCATCCCTCAGTCTGTACCAATGCTCGCCTGCTTCTGGAACGAAGGCCAGTCAAACACGTTCGTAGGGTGCATTGCCGACAGTCCAAGTTTGATCGACTACAACCAACCGGCCTCTCTGGCTAACGGTGGTTATGGATTCGTTAACCGGGGTAACGGTTGGCAAACAAAGTTTATTGGCTGCAATACATTCATTCCCAACCGGGTTCCGTTTGGGGACACCATGCCGGTCGGACGTATTGTCGGAAACTTGCTGAATCAGGGGGCGGCGTACACAAACTGTGAAGTTACTGACGATACTGGCGTTGCACTGGTTCCCGGCTTCGCCGGGCGTTATCAAGGTACCAACCTCGATCAATGCACAATCATAGGGCGGCAGGATACTCGCATTGGCAACACGCGCTTAGAGCTGATTAAAAAGGCCTATATGAAGCGCGGGCTAGAGTTCAATGCCACTTACCAAGATGCCGATGAACACTCGGACGGGTTTGGTAATTGTAGCTTTGATATGCAAGATCTTAAGTATCTAAAGGTGGTCACTAACTTTGGAGGCACGACGCGCATCATCGAAATACAACGTTGGACAAAAGGTACAAATACCTTGGCCGATTATTTGAAGATCGTTCTGGTGGCGGCGGATGAAGGGTACACCTTGTACCGTACAGATTTATCCCCGAAAAGAATGACGGTCTGGGACGGTACAAAATTCACTAAAATTGACGGCACTTCGCCGGTTTGAGGAAAGATATGGCGCTTAAAATAAATACAACCTTTAAAGGTATTCCGGTAATGGAGGCGTATTGCACAGTCGATATGTTGTCCATCTCGACGGGTAAAAATCTTATGGGCTTTCATGTTCTTTATCGTTCCTCCGCTGAAGATGCGGTATTTGATACAAAGGTTTTTTCGGCCCCATACAGTCTCGATGCTGGCAATCCTTTTGAACAAGCCTACGCCTACCTGAAAATTTCGGGTGAGCCCGAATTTGCCAACTGCAAAGACTGTTAGGAGTGGCTGTGAATTACTTCATCCTGAAATACACGAATGACATGCCTGATAAGTTTGGCGGGGAGACTCGCGGCCCCTTGATCAGCATACGGCCTAAATATTCAGCGGACGTTGGTTTGATCGAGCACGAAAAAACCCATGTGCGGCAGTGGTATGTCGTGCTGGCCCTTGGGTTGCTGCTCTGCACGCTGCTGACGCTGCTCGTCTCGCCATCCCTCTGGCCGATGTATGGGCTGGCTCCATTCCTTCACCAACTGCTGTACAAGCTTGTCCGGGTCTATCGGCGTTGGTGTGAGGTGCGGGCCTACCGAAAGCAGATTGCTACCGGCGGCTATGCCAGCAATGAGTTCGCAGTAAGTGCTCTGGTCGATAAGTACGGCTTGCGCCTGTCCCGCGAGGAAGCCAGAGCGTTGCTTATCGACTGAGAGCTATGCCCTCAAGCCAGCCCGCCATGCGCGGGCTTTTTCATGCCGATGGGGAAATGCAGAAGGTCCGCAATTTAGCGGACCTTCTCTCTGTAAGTTTGTGTCTAATATCGTCACCCTCTAATTATACGCTTTGAAAACTCGCTTTGGGAGTAGGTTCGTCTTTGGTGAGCAAATATATTCACCTCTGATGTATGCAGGCCGGGATTGTCCTGGGGGTGTGCTCGCTTGCACCAGGAGCAACGAATTCTTTCTCGGGGAGGCGGTTGACATTGAGGGTCCGAAAATCCTCACGACAATAAAAAAACATCTGAAAAAGCACTTATCCCCCTCCCGCCGACGGGCCTTGCGTCCTTTTTTTGTGCAAATCCAGATGTAGTGCAAACGAACCTGCAGCCCAGGCGGGCCGTGGGGCTCTGCAGGGGATCGGCCATTGCACAGAATGCAAAGTTTTGAAGGCGAGTGCAACGCGGTTGCACTGAGGCTATCAGGACGGTCGTGGAGAGGGTTGCGGTGAAGTGTCCGGTTTCATTGGGCGAAAAATTTTAAAACGTGGGTTTCGGTGTGTTTTCAAAAACGCGCACGATCTTTTTCGGGCGGGTATTGATGGTGTGCGGGGAAAGGCTGAATTCCCTGCGCGCCATGACTGGCGTGGGCTGTAGCGTATCTGTTGGATTTCACGGGGTTGCACACGGTCGACGATCAGATTCCCCATTGCTCGGGCAAATCAGGCTTGACTGTAAAACATCGTTTTATTGAGATTGGTTCTCAGACCGAGGGGGGTATTATCAAAAATAGCGATATGAGTAATACGGATCGAAGGATAGGTGTGGAGGCCACGGTTTTACTGGGTTTTCGGTATTGCAAGGGAAGGTAATACGAAGCGATATGAAAAGTAATATTTCTGCCAAACCCCCGGATTCATTGGGTTTTAAAGAATAGAAATATAGCTATTAAGAAAGGTAATATTATCGCCTTCTTGTCGCTTAAATATCGCTTTTTTGCACAAACCGCTGAAAGCCTCGTTCTACAAGGGCTGTAGCCGTTTTTCGGGGTGGATATTACTAATATTACTATTTTTTTTGGATGTCTACAGATTTTGGATTTGCACCCATAACGAGTGATGGCATCAGAGTATTGAAAAACTTTTTGCTAAATGGTTTATGTCGTATTTAGGAGCTAGCGCGATGCGCTAACTCCTCATGCTGCATTATGTGGCTGCAATCATTTCTGCAAGTATTGCTTGTCTTTTTAATCTGTCCGGCGATATGTCGCCAAGGCTTTCAAATATTTGAACAACCCTTGTTAGAGTTTCAGTCGCTTTTTGGCTGTGCTGCCCCATGACTTTTATTATTGCTTCTGATTGTTGTAGAGCTTTTTTTGAATTCAAGTGAGCTGAATCTTTTCCACAGATCAATGATCGGACCACTGGAAGCATATGCCACTTTAATTTTTTTAAATTTTGCGGGATTGTACTGTTTGATACAAGTAAATTGAATCTGTACATTGTTACGCATGATGCGTAGAAGATCGCCTCTTTCGTGTCGTCAGAAAAAATAGTGTCTGTGAGTTCCTCGTACATTTGTTTCGTATAGCGAGAAGCTAGTTCTGGTCTGTTGCAAAACATTGACGCTACGCATTTTGCTGCGTTGTTTAGTGTGAATATTCGTGTGGCGGGTATGTCTTGCCCAACATACTGTCTGTCACGACGCTCCAAGTATAAGCGGCTTTCTGATCCCTCGTATGTGTTGAAGTATTGTTCTACACGTTTGACTATAGGCTTCAGAGATAGAAATTGCGTATCTTCAACCTTGCTTTGGCTGTTGGTAGCCCGAACAAGATCTGAAAATACATCTTCTAGTTGCGTTTTAACTAGCTTTATATTTACCATGACATCGTTAAGCATGTGACGGTTTTCAAAGAGTACGTTAGATGTTTGGCATCCGTTAACAATCTGATAGTTCGTAAGGTGCAGAGTTGTACCTTGTAGTTTTATATCAGGGCTTACAATAGTGATGCCGTTGTTCAGAACCGGAAATCTGCTGGCCGAGTCAGAGGCCAGTGTGGCGGCGATAGACTGGTTAACAGCGTTTTCTTGTCCTAAAAATGAACGGACGTTTTCTTCAAATACCTGTGTTCTAAGGTTGCCGTCTTCCGTTGTCAGTAGGTTTGAGACAAAGTCTTGTGCTCTGACTACCGCCAAATATGCTTCATCAATTCCGTTGATTATAGGTAGGGCTGCGATACTAAAAGTGGGTAGGCTAGCATTGATGCTCGAGTAAGTACTGACCCATAATCGTGTTAGTTCGTCGCGATCTATAAATTTCACATCGATTTCGTGAAATAGTCCCAAGTCTCTAAGTTGCGTTATAAATTCTTGAAGCGCTGTCTCTAATGCTTGAGGCTTAAGATATATTCCGGTTGTAATGTATCGCGCTGTGAGTGATGGTTTTCCATTTCTTATTTTAGGTACTTCATTCAGCGTGATGTCGAAAATCTCTCGAGCATTGATCAATGTCGCATCTTCATTTAAATAAGGAGCTTGAGAAGCAAATCTAAGTATCCCTTCTTTGAACTTCAAAAAGTCGCCGAGGTCGAAACCTTCTGTCCGTTTTGCTTGAACAAAAACTGCGTCAACATCGTGATTTCTTTTGGGGGTCGCAAATGTAGCCAGCGTATCATCTGCAGAAACTGCTACAGATTCATCAATAATAATCGCCACCCCGTCGATGCCTTCGTCACCTGGACCAGTGGAGACATCGTCAAGATCAAATGCTGATCCGAATCGATTGGATAGCACACAATACGTCGTAAATTTTTCGAACTGAACTGACTCATCATCTGCTTCTAGTCCAAAGCTTTTGACAAAGCTTGTGAGATGAGATTTAACAATCCTGTGCATCTGTAATTCCTTTTAGGGATGAGCAAACTTTTTTAGATCTTGTTGGCGGGTGAAATATGCTCAGAGTGGGCAATAATATCGACGCCGTTCGTAAAGTCGGAATCATAGCAGCGTGGCCTAACGAAATCCTACTGAGAGCGTGTTCAGGATGCCACTGCTACATAACGGGTACAAAAAACGAGAAGAGCTACGTGCCACTGTTCAGAAGGGCATGGTTCTCAGTCCTTCCTGTCCATCATTCGGGCCATGAACAGGCGGCTGGGTAGGGTTGCATACTGGAGGGTTCGGAAGAGTGTTTGGTCGACAGGAAGTCGGTGGGATGCAAAAAGGCCGAGTGACTTTTCGAGTGACCTTGTCACTCACGGCTCAGCGCTGTTGGGCATCATTGCAGCGAGCGCCAAGCGCGAAGCCTTGAATTTAGAGGCCTGTAGAGATTCAAGCTTGAATGGGGTGCTAGGGGTCGAGTGTTCGAATCACTCCGTCCCGACCATATTCTTCAATGACTTAGGCCAATGTCCTCGACATTGGCCTTTTTCATTTTCGGGAGATTTTCGGGGCTTTTCCGCTTTTCATCCCTGCCTCCTCTTCAAAATTGTCAGAACCGGACCTCGTGAGTCGGTTGCTGATACCATATTTGCAGCCTCAATCAGTTGCCCCAGCTCGGCGCCGGAGTAGTGACTGGTGATGCTGCCGTTCTTGTGTCCGAGCAAAGCCTTGCGGTCTTCCTCGGTTACACCTGCTGCTCGTAGCCGTCGACCAAACGTGTGCTTCAAATCGTGAACCCGGATAGACAAGTAGCCAGGGTGAGCGGGGCGAAGGTTTTTCTCCTGCCAGAGTTTCGCCGCTCTCACTCGCGCCTTCTTCCAGGCTGAGTCATTCATCCGGTGCAGCGCAGTACCGTTGTAAGGAAACACCCATTCCTTGCTGATACCACGCTGCTTCTCAATGATCGATATGGCCACGGTGTTGAGCACCACCAGACGCTCATCACCATTCTTCACTCCCGACCGCTCATGCCGGCCGCCAAAATCGGCCGGTATCAGAAACACACTGGTGCCCAGTTCCGCTCCCGCAATCTCCCAATCCCACTTCAATGTGCAAACCTCCTGCTCGCGACAGCCCGTGTTCACCTTGAACAAAGCCATCGTCTGCAAGTGGGCGGGCAACTCGCCAAAAAGAATCGACTGCTCTTCCCAGGACATGGGGTAGGGCTTGCGGCTTGATTTCTTCTCTTCCAGTTTTGTCAGCATGGGCACGCTGTCCAGCCAAAGCAGCTTTTGTGCACCGGGTATCGGTCTTATCGACTTGATCCCAGATCCGCATATTCATGGACACGACAAAATCCTTGCCGCGATCTACGCAGCATCAAGAAGGGGTAGGGGAAATATGAGTAGCTAAACATTATCATTCGTATTTAAGATATGTTATTACGTTTCAACTCACCGCAAGGAGCCTCACCGATGAAAGTGCTGTCCTCACTCAAAGAAGCGAAAAATCGTCACCGTGACTGCCAGATCGTTAAGCGCCGTGGCCGTATTTATGTGATCTGCAAAACCAATCCGAAATTCAAGGCTCGCCAGGGCGCAGCGAAGAACAAGAACAAAGGCAAGGGCTGACCTTACGCAACGTCGGCTTTGCGTTGATCCGCCCGGTCGGCAGCAAGGTCTGTCGCCAGTTCCTCGGCGCGGGCCTGGCCGTACTCATTGGCTCGGGGACGAATCAGTGACTCGGCAAGATCATGCAGGGCTGTAGGGTGTTGCCTGGACTTGGCCGGGTCCAGAGCCGTGCAGGCCAGGTCGTAGACCTTGCCGTGTATGCAGCGTCCACCGGCAACGATTTCGCAAATCATCTGCTCGATCGGATATTCGCGGTTGTCGGTCAGCAGAGGGGCGATGTGTTCTTGTGCGCCGAGGTGTTCGGCCAGTGCTTCGTATAGTGATTGTGGTGTCACCAATGTCACCTGTTTACCGAAGGGGCGCGGCGCCGTGACGGTGTCGCCGCAGATCAGGCTGTTGATGGCATCGTAAAGCCAGTCCGGGCCTTCGACGGTATCCAGAAAGTCAGTCATGGCAGCGACTCCTGTTCGAGTTTACGGGCGAAAGCCTTTCACCTTGCCGGTACCGGTATCGACAATGTGGAAGAACTCGCCACTCTCTGGCACTACCCGGTAGCGCGGGGCGCTCTTCGGTGTGGTGGAGCCGGCAAGCCCGAGGCGAAGCGCGAC
Source organism: Pseudomonas sp. CCC4.1 (assembly GCF_035019225.1). Classification (NCBI taxonomy): domain Bacteria; kingdom Pseudomonadati; phylum Pseudomonadota; class Gammaproteobacteria; order Pseudomonadales; family Pseudomonadaceae; genus Pseudomonas; species Pseudomonas sp. CCC4.1. The sequence goes on from NZ_JASJWL010000007.1 coordinate 114,716, forward strand.
GGACATATTGCGGCGCTGGTTTATTGCGAGCGCTACATCACAGTAAGCGCGTTGACTTGGGGTCATGGTCGCCTGCAGAGCTGTGGATTATTCATCTTCACTTCTTTCGCTGACATTCATGGGGGTGAAATGAGTTTTTGAAGTTGGCTAGGATTGAGTATTTATGCGCTGAAATTTAATGAACCCTTTGAAGGGGAGAGCTTCTAAAGTCATTCAGTCCATCGGAGGCGTGCTGTGACTAAGATCATTACTGAGGAAATCCGGCTTCATCAGGAGTCGCCCTCAGACGTTTTTCTATTTGGCACTCCTAAAGATCGTCTAGATTTCTATCGGAGAGAAATTCACTATGAAACAAGTTTGCTCTCGAATAGAACGAACGCATATTTAACGGCCCAATCGTTCTTGGTTATTGCGTTTGCCTCTTCAATGGCGAACCTCAATCCCAGATGGGGCGAGCTTTTTACCTTGGTTGTACCAACCTTGATGGCCATCCTAGGAATATTTAGCTCATTGCATGCCTGGCCTGGGTTTAGGGCCTCGTATGTCATCATTGATCATTGGCATTTCAAACAAAGTCACTTATTGCGAAGTGACCCGGTTATGGGGGAGGCCTATGATGACTCACCCTTATTTAACGAAAAAGAATCGAGTCAGCAGGGGTATCGCAAATCGCTAATGTTCTCTATGAGGACACCATGGCTATTTGTAATTTTTTGGGCGCTGCTTGCAGGTTTTTGTATTTATGTTCAGCTCACTAATTCTAGTCCGTGAGCCTGGTAAACATTTCTATGATGGCTGACATTTCACCGTAGACTTTCCACAGCTTTCATTCCCCCCAACCTGCTCAGCGAGCGGCCTGCAGTGATGCTTTCCGTTCAGGCTGCGCTATGCGTCTCGCGCTCTGCCTGAATGCGCAGGTAAATCTCCTCCCGGTGACCCACCGCGTGTGGCCAATCAGAAGATTAACTTTATGACGCGGGAGCTATACGACAAGGCAGCAGCGCTTAAAAGCGCAGCGTTTGCAGATGTTGTGGGTTCCGTGGCGAGCAGAGCGATTATTGATCAAGGGACGAATGCCAGCGGCAGCTTTATAAAGTTTGCAGATAGCATGTTGATCACATGGGGTATACGCATCATCAGTTATGGCGCAGGGGGTTATCTTCGCGCAGGGCGCGGTTGGCGCCTTTGATTGCTGTCGAAGTCCAGTGGGTCGAGCAGGAGCGTAAGTTCGTGGCTGAGCAGTTGGAGGCCATCGAGGATGGCGAGCAGGTAGCGGGCACAGAGCGCCTGTGGTGTGACTACCGTAATCAGGTTCGAGCCTGGAAACTGGATGCAAAGGGCTATCCCGATTCAAACATGCGGCCATTACGCCCAAGCTAGCCTGGGAGAAGTTCCGGTCGTCCAGTCGATGGCCCACATTCCCACATTTGTGCGAAGATCAGGGCGTAGATCACGTATGGAGTTGCCACATGAGCCGCCTGACCATCGACATATCCGAGCAGCAGCATCAGAGCCTGAAAGCGTTGGCCGCCTTGCAGGGCAAGACGATCAAGCAATACGCCATCGAGCGCCTGTTTCCGGGCAATGTCGACAATGATCCGGCATGGCAAGAGCTCAGAGGCGTACTGACCGCCCGCATCAATGATGGCCTGGCGGGCAAGGTTTCAGACAGGAGCATTGGTGACATCCTTGACGAAGAACTGTCCGGGGAAAATCGGGTTTGAGCGGTGCCTACGTCCTTACGCTTGAGGCTGAAGCCGACTTGCGCGGAATCATCCGCTACACGCGCCAACAGTGGAGTGACCAGCAGGTGCGTGTGTATATCGGCAGACTGGAACGCGGGATCGCGCGCCTTGCCGCCCGTCAAGGCGCGTACAGGGACATGAGCGACCTCTACCCGACGTTGTTGATGGCTCACTGCGAACACCATTACGCATTTGCCCTGCCGCGTGAAGGTGGACCTGCTTTGATCGTGGCGATATTGCATGAACGCATGGACCTGATGACGCGACTGGCAGAACGGCTGAACAAGTGATGTCTTGCTTAAATGAAACTGCAGTACCGAACCCGCCAAGTGCGGGATTTTTTTGTCTCGAGATAGGCATGCCTTCCAGCGAAGCAAGACTTCAGCCTATGTCGTTGGAAATGATGGCATAAAGCCTGCTACAGTCGGCGCCGAAATTATCCAGGTAAGGAAGTACCAAGTGAAGGGCATCCAGTTTTTGGCTGTAGTCGGCGCGGCATTGTTGATGAATGGCTGCGTGGTGCAGAGCACCTATAGCAAGACTATTTCAGTGACGAAAGATGCCAACGGCAAGATCATCCAAACGGTTGAAAGCGAAACTGTGGTTCAGCCAGCCAATGGCTATCCAATGCGCCTGGAGAAAATCAAAGGTATCCAGCCACAGTAAATACCTGCACCGATTCAAAGAAACCCGCCGAGTGCGGGTTTTTTATTATCTAAAGAAACTCATGCCCATCACAGCGCGGCAACTGCTGCTGATCCTCCCGAAACCGAACGCACCGATCTGGCCAATGCCAACTCTGCGCAAATCCTGGCAGAGCAGGGCAAGCGCCTCGCCCTGGAGCAATGGCTGGCAGCCAGTGACCAATCCCATTACCGAGCCCTGACCGATGAGAAAACCAAACAGGCACGTCTGCGTGATCGCCTTGCCACTGCCGGCGGCGTGGTTTATGGCGCCCATAGAGCCCAATTTGACCCAGCGCATGCTCAACGAATTATCGGAATCACCAGTGACGACGATCAAGGACTGATCGCGCTGCAGGCCTGTCAGGCCTACGCCAAAGAAGTATCAGGCACACCCGCAGATCATTCCTGCAAGTCCAGTCAAGACTCCTGCTTCGAGCACAAAGCGGAGCGTGCCTAGCACCTGTTTATTTATACAGCAAAGGTCTTGCACATTATGTCTTCACCCATCATCCCTTGGATGGGCGGCAAACGCCGCCTGGCCGACCGCCTTATCCCCCTGTTCCCACCCCACGAATGCTACGTCGAAGTCTTCGCCGGCGGCGGGGCGCTGTACTTCCTGCGCCCACAGCCTGCTCCCGTCGAAGTGCTAAACGACATCAACGGTGACCTAGTGACCCTGTACCGGGTGGTGCAGAACCATCTGGAGGAATTCGTGCGTCAATTCAAGTGGGCTCTCAGCTCACGGCAGATATTCGAGTGGCAAAAGATGACCCGCCCGGAAACCCTGACCGACATCCAGCGCGCCGCTCGGTTCTTCTACCTGCAGCACCATGCCTTTGGTGGCAAGGTCACAGGGCAGAACTTCGGTACCGCAACGACTGCTCCTGCAATCAACCTGCTGCGCATTGAAGAAAACTTGTCTGCAGCCTGGCAGCGCCTGGCCGGCACCTACGTCGAAAACCTGCCCTGGCTTGAGTGCGCAGAGCGCTACGACCGGCCACACACCTTCCACTACATGGACCCGCCTTACTGGCAGGCCGCTGGATACGGCGTGGACTTCCCGTTTGAAAACTACGAGCGCATGGCTGACTTTATGCGGCGCTGCAAAGGCAAGGTGATGGTCAGCATCAACTACCATCCGGATATTCGGCGGGTGTTTAAAGGGTTTCATTTTGAGACGACCGAGATTCGGTATACGACCACGAATCAGAGGCAGGGGAAGGCTGATGTGAGTGGCGAGCTGGTAATCATAAACTGGGAACCTGCGGCATTGGGAAAATTGTTCTAATCCATGTGCAGCGCGAGATTGGTGCCTCGCGCTTAATACAGATGACACATACGCAATCACCATATGAATTTGCCATCAAACTCTATACCCTCGGCATTTTTAATAATCTGGAAATCGTACATTCCGTATTTGTATTTTTTTGTGATTTTTAACACAAAACTAGCTTCCATTTGTAATGAGCGTTCAGCGGAGCTAGGCTTAATTGCATAGTTGCGAGAAGATTCTAACGCTACACCACTATAGGCAATTGCATCTAGTTTTGGGTTTCGGCTAAAAATCAAGTTGGCTAAAATTCTAGAGTGGATATAGTTTGTGTGTTTTGCATTTTCATCTTTCAATAAAGATGATAGGAATGCATCTGTAAATACAAAGCTTTTACCGAAATCATGAGGCATATTTTTCATGAATTCGATTAATAGGTCTCCCACTGTTTCAGATGTTAGGCCACTTCCCCATCTATTTATATGGGTTGTTTCTCCAATTGTAGCACAGCAGATAGTGTGGTCGGCTTTCTGCTTGTAGGCGACTGTGTGTATATAATCGCCTTCGTTTGCGTTTATTTCATTTAGAACTGAAAACTTGTTGGTTGATGTATATAATATTGGGTCGTTTATTTCGTTAAGTCTTCCTTCTCGTGTGAGGTGCGTGGGTGGGGGGCCAAGTTCTGATGTGTTATCAAAGCCATTTTGGTCATTGCATTTTCTCGCGCGCCAAAACGCGCTGTCGTATTGGAATTCATAGTTTATGACTTGGTAGTGGTCGAGTATCAGGTTGAGTTTTTCACGTATGAACTCCGAGTTTGTACTGTTTAGTATTGAAGATGATAGCTCGTCAATGAGTGCAAGGGGTAATGTGCTGAAATTCATTGATGAGCTCTATTGATCTGGTAGCTGTTACTGCTCGTTAATCGATTAAGAGCAGGAATTTCCGCTTTGAAGAGACCAGCCAAGATAAGGCATGTTTCTGTAAACATAATATTTACGTTCTCATCATCAGACATGATCCCATCAAAATATGTGCCATAGGCGACGAGAATCATGTCAACTAGGTCGTTACGAAGTCTATCAGGCCTCATGTTGCGCATGCCTCCTCGTGCTGAGCGCGTAATGGCCATGACATAGCAGGCCAATGAAAATCTAAAAATCAGGGTGTTTGGTAGTTCTTGGGATGATGGGGTTTTTCTGACGATAGGCGCATTTTCAAATATCTGACCTGTGATTTGTAATAGTGTTCTGGCTAACCGTTCTACCATGGAGGGCGTGTACACCCGTTGCTCACGAAGAGTTGCCCGTTCTTCTTTTGTATACTCATTGCCTAATATCACGAATGCTTCGCGCATTTGCTCTGTGTCTATTAACATTTTATCAAGATGCTCGTTTGCTGATTTTCCCAAATCAATAAGTTGCTGGCGGAGGAGAATGTCTCCTAACTCAGCTTTGCGAAGATCGTGGGCGAACTTCGGAAATTCGGAGGTTTGTGCTTTATCTATGAGTCTTCGTTGCAAGCCTTTCTGTCTTCCACTCATGCCGCATATTTTTGCGGAGCCTTTTAGGATTACTACTTGAGAGGGGAAAACAGACACTACACTCATGGATTTAAAAATACTATTAAGTGTGTCGCCCTTATACGCCTCCATTGCGGAGAAGTCGGTTAGGATTGCACGATTTTTTGGGTTGGTCAGGAAATCTCGGAGGTTGGGGTGTTGCAATTGGTTACTATCGATTATTAAGTGCATTGACTGCTTCCCATGTTTTTTAATATTGTTGAACTGCTTCAACTACTTGTTTGAATGCAGGTTTATAGATTAATATTCGTTCGAAGGGGGTAGGGCCAATGCACTCACCTGCGGGCCAGTTAATATCCTGGTCCTGTGATGGGTCCCAGAACTCAACAATGAAAAGCAACCAGTAGATGTCGCACGGATTATATTGCTTGAGTTTATTAATTTTCTGCGCAACTAGTTCCTTTACTCGGGCAATTGATAGCGTCGGAACATCAAAGCTCTGCTGATGTCGCCAGTTACTATTTCGATACTCTTTTCCATCATGATAAATAAAACGGAGTTCAGGGATAAGTTCGAACGCTTTGTAGCTCGAGTACCCTTCATGTTCTGATGAGATTTCCTGAGCAATAACAGCTAGACCCTTGGCAATTTTTGTTATGTTGTTGCGCATGATTGGATGCTGGGGATCAAAGTCAATCGAAATCTCAATTTTTCGCCCGCCGCTTGATAGGTAAAGTTGCTCCGCTTGTGCAATTACTTCGCGACGCATAATGATTTGCTTTTGCTCGCATTTAGTGTTTTTTCCATCAACTTTGTAAAGATGAGCGATTTCGATACCTAATTTTATATCACCATGTATCAGTATGTCAGGCTTGTCGGAGTATTCGATTGCGCCGCAGGGTATGGGGTAATGTTGAGCAAATTGCTCAAAGTATTTTTGCTCAAGGATCTGCTGGTCAGTGAGTTTCATTGAGAATGCCTGATTTATTGACATTGAATAACAGTGTAGACCAAATATATGTGAGTTTATCTATACGCTTGATCTATTCCGGCCTAGACTTTCGTGCATTGCTGAAAGTTTAGTCAGTCTTGAAGCACTCGGTCGGCTCACCTTTGAGCAATATCATCTGTACGAGGCGTTCTTTTGGCGTGGCTTGGGCCAACTATTCTTTCGCCAGTTCCGGCACAAGTGTCGCTTTGCGCCGGTCGTGAGTCGCCCTGGTTTACATCTCCTCTACTTCGCTCTCCACTTCATGTTCAAGCTGATAACGCGTCCATTGCTGCTCAATCACCGGGTTTTCCTGGATCTGCTGCTCAATGCGAATGGTCTCGCGATATTCGTGAGCTTCAGCTGCCATCGTCCAAAGGGTCTCAACGCCAAGGCTTTCGAGCTCAGTTCGAATCTCACTGAGCCCAAGGCGGAAAAACTCCTTACGCGGATTGACCTTGTTCATCTGACGGCGCAGGAAGTGGCGGTGCAGGGTTTTTTCCAGGCTAGGTGCGTCATCGCTGAAAATCATCGCATGCACGTCGAATTCGAATGGAACACTTGCATCCCCGAGTTCACGAATGCGGTCTTTAGGTTCCAGGCGACGAGTCATGCCAATTTTGAAGACCTCCTCGCCAAACGAGCCGACGTTAGAAATAACGTAAACATGGCCGGTTCTGGTTTGCTGCGCCATTGAAAGAGCGCGCTGGTTTTTCTCTTCTGCAGCCTGGAGCTTGAGTTCAAGCTCGCGCAGCTTGGCTTCAAATTCCACGCGCTGGGCATCATTGGCATTCGCTGCTTGCTGAAGAACCTTATCCATCGCTTTTTTGATGGTGTCCTCTTCCTTGGCTGCGTCCTTCATGGCGCGTTCAAATTCACGGCGGGCTTTTTCTTCTTCGCGTATTTGTTCGCGCAGTTGACGCTGCTCCTCGCGGTCCTGTTCTTTCAATACGCGAGTCGTTGCGGCCCACTTCAGCTCTTCCAGCCGAGAGGTGAGATATTCGTCTGTGATGCGTGCGTTTCTGAATGCGGTGCCGTTATGGTTTACCAAGGCAAATGCATCGCGGATCTCTTGCTCCAGCTTGCCGTGGTTATCAGCTTTGTTTCTGGAAAGGATTGAGTCGACTTTGCCGTTGAATGCATCAATGACAAAGCGGATAGCGGTGTCACGTCGATTGGATTCTGCGTAGTCGCAGGTAGCAGCCCGTCCGGCCTTGACCATCCAGCGGCTCATCTCACGGGCTGCTTTGAGTTTCTGACCAGCTTCAGTGAAAGAAAACTCTTCAGCAAGGTCATCAAGCAAATTGTAGGTGGGCACGATGTAAGCATCACCGTAGCCTTCGATGATGTTCTTCATCGCTTTTGCTGTATCAGCAAATTCCTTTGCCCGGTTCATGGCGCTGTAAGCGTCACCTGCAATTTCTTCTGCGCGTTTATTTGCGGCTTCAACAATCCTGCTCGCAGTTGCGCGGGCTGAAGCTATTTCCATCTCGCTGGTTATCAGCTCTTCTTTTGCCATGCGTTTCGCTTCATGCAGCTCGACTGCAGCAGCTATTTTCGACTGGGCGAAAACACTCTCAGCTTGTGTGTTGAGTTCTCTGGCGTGGGCCTCAGCATCGATGATGGTTTGATACTTGGAAAGGGCATCGACGCGATTCTGTAAGGCTGTATTTTCCTGCCCCTGGCGGTCGACACGGCTCAGTAGCGCTAAATTTTCTTGCTGCTGGCGATCAATGATCTGCTCTCGTTGGCGGAGTTCAGCAGTCAGCTTGGCTATGAGCTTTGTGTTTTTTACTGCGACGACCAGCAGCGCAAGGGCGCATAAGCCGAAAATGATGAGGAACAGTTCCATGTGATCTCACTCGAGCGATTCATTAGATTCTTAAGTAGGCAGTGGCGTTTAGCCATCTCGATGCGAGCAGGGTATCCGCCATTCGCGCAAAGGGGTAGGAGAAGTATTTGGTACTGGGGGAGGAGGAGCGCTTGGAAGGGGCGGTTTTGTTGTGTTACACATGCCGCGTGAGATGGCATGATGGGTTTATCATTGCACAGTAAGGAATAATCATGGCGAGGAAGGCACCACCACCAACGGCGATCCAGCCTAAGCTTTATCTGGATGCCAGCCAGTTAAAACGTGGGATAGAGCGACTTCAGCAACGAATCACAGATTTAGATACTTTTGACCTAAGCACAATGCGGCGTTCGACTTCGCCTGAGCTCCAAGCTTTGGAGCGTAGTATTGAGGATACATTGGAGCGATGCTTTGGTACTAATACAACCGCCGCCAATCGATACAGCGAGGCGTACAAGCTCCATCATCGTACAATGATGTGGGTTTCCGGTATGCCCGATCCCGACTACAAAAGAATTACGGGAGAAAAGATAAGCAATTCGAAGGCATCACTTGGGCAGGCGATCAACGCTTTGAACACGGATCTTGAAGATCTCGACCTCATCGTGGAGCTCAGTCATCCTGTACGATCAGGCTCATTAGGAGGCTCGCCCCGAGTGTTCCTGGTTCACGGACATGATGAAGCGGTTCGCGAAACGGTCGCACGGTTCATTGAAAGACTGGGTATTGAAGTAATAATCCTTCATGAGCAGGCCAATGGCGGACGTACCATCATCGAGAAAATAGAGCATCACTCCGATGTTGGAATGGCTGTGGTTTTGCTAACACCTGATGATGTTGGTAGTAAAGTCGGAGGGGAGCTTGAGCCCCGTGTCAGGCAAAATGTACTGTTGGAACTTGGATATTTCATGGGAGCGCTTGGTCGTGACAAAGTATGCGCGCTAAAGTCGGGCGATGTGGATATTCCTACGGACTTTGCTGGTGTAGTTTGGACGTCGATGTCTGGCGAATGGAAAACTGTTCTCGCGCGCGAGCTCAAAGTCGCAGGTTATGAGGTCGATTGGAACAAAGTAATGAGCTAGCCTGGGAGTTGTAGCGTATATGGTTTTTTGTATTGTTTCCAATCCATCTGGCTACCAAATGACTGCGGCCCAAAGCTGTGCTGAGCTAGCGTTGTCTCGCTAAGCGCTATGATTATCAAGTTTCACGCTCTATCCCTTGAGCGTACGAACAATAAAAACGGAACCCCCTGATGAGTATAGTTTTTTTGCAGAGTCACTTCGATAAGGTCAGCTACTTGCAAAACCTTCTTGCTGCGCGAGCAACTGGTAATGCGGCCGACCCAGCTGAGTATGCACAACTTAGGCGTCAACTACTAAGTGATCCTGAGATCGGGCAACGACTTCCACCATTTGTTAAGCAGCATGGAAGCCTCGATTCTTTTTGGGCATGGATCAAAGGGAAGTTCAGTTCTTATGCCGAACGTAGAGCCTATCTGTCTGAGCAGTTTACCCCGTTATTAGATTTTCTCGACCTGCCGAATGACGAAGCTTCTCTGCCAGTACAAACCTTCAAGGCGGAACACCCAAGTGTCGGAAATATAGATGAGTTACTTTCGCCGGTAGTTGCAAGGAACAAGCGAAAGGTGTTCATCGTTCATGGAAGGGATGATCTCGCTAAGTACGAGGTAAGTCGGTTCATCGAGGGGCTTGGCCTAGAAGCAATTATCCTGCATGAACAGGCCAATGCGGGTATGACCATTATTGAAAAGATTGAGCGCTATACTAACGATGCAGATTTTGCTCTCGTATTGTACACGCCGTGCGACCAGGGTAGGGGATATCACGAGAAGCAAGAAAGTCCAAAGGATCGGGCTCGACAAAATGTCGTATTCGAACATGGTTACTTGATGGCGAAGCTTGGTAGAGAAAATGTATGCGCCCTGGTCAAAGGCGTAATCGAGACTCCTAACGATATAAACGGTGTGGTATATGCGCCTTTAGACCAATCAGGTGCTTGGAAAGTAGAAGTGGTTAAAGAGCTTAGAGCTTGTGGCTACAGAATCAGCAACTGGTAAAGCGTGTGCTGCATCCCAAAAATGGCCGGGGATACACCAAAATCTGCGCAAAACCCACCCCACAGCCCCCGGTTTACCGTTTGCCTGCGCACGAATCGCAGTACATTTTGCCATCATGCAAAATTGTATTTTTCTTTTAATTACAATGGGTTGCGATATTTTACGAGGGAACATGGGGTGCTAGGGGTCGAGTGTTCGAATCACTCCGTCCCGACCATATTTTTCAATGACTTGGCCCAACCTAATCTGTTGGGCTTTTTCATGCCTAAAAAAAGGCCCCTACTTGGACCCTCACCAGCTGGAAACTTGTGCCTGTTATTGCTCGCGGCAATCAGGGCTTGAAGTTTGAGTTTGTGCCCAGGCGAGCATTGCTGCCCAGCACATACCAGCAGTCCTCGTCGTTTAACTGCCATCTTTGAGCCTGTGCCGGGTGATCGCGAGAAGGTGGTCAGTTGGAAGGTATGCCCAGCGGTGTAACAGCAGGACGGGAGACAGGCACAACAGGGGCGTGGTAGGTATCGAAATGGCTAGGACCTAGGACATAAGCCTGCGTGCTGCTTGGCTGACAGGTAATCTGCAAAGCCTTCGTTAGCCTGTGCAAAGCGTCTTAGGGTTTGCCAGATGATCTTTGCCCGTTCGATTCTCAACGTCTTGTTGCGCAATACGCTACGGCCACCCAGTCGGTCACTGGGCCAAACACCACCGCAATACCACCCAGCACAATCAACAGGCGAGCAGCAGATCCTGACGCTTTATCGTTGCTCATCGCCTCATCGCCTCATCGCCGAGCGGACCAGCGTAATGGCTTGTGGTGTGTCCGTCGTCGTGCCGCAGCCATGCCTTAAACTCATGCAGTCCAGTCCCGGCGCTGATACTTCGAGTTAACTGTTGCCGAGTGTGCGCATGTGCATTTCGATCCCCCGATATTCGCGTTTGGGTGACAGCATGCGAGATGGCGCATGAGCACTAGATGGGTAAATTGGCAAGGGTTTATGAGGTTTATTCATCAGTCCGGTGGGCGTGCGACTTACTCGTCGTCAGTGCCTGCTGCGGCAGCCTGGTGGCTTGGTTGCGCAGGCAGCAGGTGGGGTGATGAGACAGGGGGGCAATGGCTCTACAACTCGCTCTCCAGATGATCGATGTCCTTGAAACGCTCAACCAGGAAATCGATCAGGCTGCGCACTCGTGTGGACAGGTGTAACTGCTGCGGGTATACCGCGTAAACATCGGCACGGGTCGGTGTCTGGTCTTCGAGTACCAGTCGTAATCGGCCGCTACGGACATATCTGGCGATGTCCCATTCAGCTCGCAGCAGAATCCCATGCCCCTCCAGCGCCCAGTTCAGGGCTACCTCACCGTCGTTGCAGCCCAAGGCGCCGCGTACCTTGATGTTTTGCGTACGGCCACCGTCGGTAAAGCTCCACACCCCGTAAGGCGTTTCGTTCTGCCGCAGGAAGATGCAGTTGTGCTGCTGCAAATCGCTCAGACGTTGCGGAGCACCGTATTTTTCCAGGTACAACGGTGAGGCGCATAGCAATCGGCGGTTGGAAGCGATCTTTCGCGCATGAAAAGCTGCATCCGCCAGTGTGCCGAAACGAATGCCAAGGTCAAACCCATGGGTCGTCAGGTCGAGCGGGTGATCGCTGATCTCCAGTTGTACTTCCACCTGCGGGTGTTTCTTGAAAAATGCGCCAAGGGCAGGACCGATGTAACGGCGTCCGAAGCCCAGCGATGCGTTGACGCGAATCAAGCCTTTTGGCTCAGCCTGGCTGCTGTTGATCAGCTGCTCGACCTCATCGATCTGCGTCAGGATCCGGGCCGCGTGGGAAAAAAGCAGTTCACCTTCTGAGGTCAGGCTCATTGAACGTGTGGTGCGATTCACCAGGCGTGCCCCCAATCGAGCCTCAAGGGCAGTAAGGCGCTTGCTCACTGCTGGCGGTGTGATGCCGAGCTCTCTGGCCGTGGCAGCCAGGCTGCCTTTGTTGGCCAGAAGATAAAAAAATGACAGATCCAGGGTTGGGCTCATTGGTAACTCAAAGTTATTTATGTAGTGATTCTGAGTAACTCACACTTATTTATTCACTACATATACTCCGTTCACACCCTGATTGAACAGACCGTTCGACAGGCAAAACAAGAACGTTTCGAGCGCGGAGTTGATC